>CAZYLE010000084.1:0-6052 GCA_964648675.1 uncultured Dehalococcoidales bacterium | reverse complement strand
CCGGTGGTGTCTGCTGCTGTCGTCCCGTTTTTTTGCTCTTCCCCCACGTTTTTCTTTATTAAGTCTCCAAAATACCGATGGCTATTTTAGCACGTTTCATCTCTCAAATATACCGAGGTGCGAGTGAGAATCATTGCAAGGAATTCAGAGAGGGAGAGGCCCTCGCCCTGGCCAGAGCCTGGGTGTGTCCCCAGTACTATGTTTCAGTACAGTTGGATGGAGATAGCTGTCACTGCAATGTAGTTAACGGCTATACTTTCTTGCACCGATTTGCCTTAGGCGTTAAACTAGAATAAGATTGCTCCAACCAAAGGACAATTTGAGTAGGTTCAGGAACCTGAGACGTGCATGAGATGACTATTGCCCGGAGTATATTAGACATCGCCATTGCCGCCGCTGAGAAGGAGGGCGCCCACAGAATTACCAAAGTCAATGTGGTAGCGGGCGAGCTAAGGGGTATTGAGCCCCTGCCACTTACCTTCTGTTTTGGCCTGATGGCAGAGAATACCATCGCCAGCTCGGCCAACCTCGGCCTGGAGATAACGCCAGCAAAAGGTAGATGTCGAGCCTGTGAGGAGACCTTCACCGTCAATGATTATCGATATGTATGCCCCAAATGCCACAGCGGGGATGTCCAAATTATAGGTGGAACAGAGCTTCGAGTGATAGATATCGAAGTTGAATAAGGAAAGTGAAAAGGAGACGACCTATGACTGAACCAGTCTATGAAAGACTTGCTGACGCGGTAAATGCTAGAGGGGGAGCTATTCTTGGCATGAAATGCAAGGAGTTTTTTGCCCTGCTTGAGGAGCTCTTCACTCCAGAAGAAGCGGAACTTGCGACCATGATGCCTCCGCAGCCAGTTTCCGCAGAGACGCTTGCCACCGAAATCGGCAGGGACTCTAAAGAGTTAGAGATAATTCTAGAGACAATGGCCAACAAAGGGCTGATTTTTAGCCACGACCGAGGCGGGGTAAGATTCTACAACCTGATGGTGCTTCTTCCTGGCATCTTCGAGATGCAATTCATGAGCGGGGCGGTAAACGACCGAACCAAGAAGCTAGCTCGCCTCTTTGACGATTATTTCGAGGCAGTAAGGCAACCGTCAGCAGCCACCACCGCACCCCGGGTTGTCTTTCCCTTTGCCAGAGTGATTACGGTAGAGCAGGAGATCCCCAGCAGCGTTGAAATCCACCCTTACGATAAGGTATCTGAGTACATTGCCAGCGCCGATGACATAGCGGTCGGAACATGCTACTGTCGCCACCATGGGGAGCTGGTGGGGCGCCCCTGTGACAAGCCCAAGGATGTATGCATGGCCTTCGGTCCCCAGGCCAGATATATCGCCGAGCGCGGCTTCGGCAGACGTATAACCAAGGAGGAGGCAATCGAAGTGCTCGATCGTTCTGAAAAAGCTGGGCTGGTGCATTGCTCCAGCAACACCGGTAAATACCTCGACTTCATATGCAATTGCTGCGGTTGCCACTGCGGTATTCTTCGAAGTATCAAGATGTCGGACGTTCCCAGCGCTGGAGCCAATTCTAGCTTCATTGCAAGTGTCAATGAAGAAGAGTGTATCGGGTGTGGCGACTGTCTAGAAAGGTGCTGGATGGAAGCCCTCACCTTGGAAGGCGATATCGTAGCCCGAGACGCCCGACGCTGTATCGGATGCGGACTCTGCATCTCAGCCTGCCCCACTGGCGCACTGACGCTACAACCAAGGGAGGACGCACCAGTGCCACCCACAAGTCGGCGGGACCTCACTGCAGCCATGATATCTTCAGTACAGCAGAACCAGTGACGCGGCAGAACAAACCGAGTCCACCATGGCTCTCTCTCTTATTTTGGTATGGCAGTGTCCCTCATTAGGACATCTTATCGCCGTGGGCTTTGACAACAAGATATAGTGTGGTGTAACCTCCGTCATGGAGGTAAACTAGGTGAGGAGATATTTTATGCTTGTTCTAATTGCAGCAGCCTTGCTGGCTGCTAGCTGCGGCGGTGGAGGGACGGCAACTCCTACGCCTACATATAAAACCTACACCGAACCGCCACCAATGATAATCGATAAAAGCAAGCAGTACACTGCCACCATTGAAACGGAGAAAGGCGATCTGGTACTGGAGTTATTCGCTGCCGATGTGCCGACTACTGTCAACAACTTCGTCTTCCTGGCTAATGATGGGTTTTACGATAACTGCACGTTCCACCGTGTAATACCAGGCTTTGTGGCTCAAGGTGGAGACCCTACTGGAACAGGTAGTGGCACCCCCGGCTACTACATTCCCAACGAAATCACCGAGCATACTCATGTGGCTGGCGCCATATCGATGGCTAATTCTGGCGCAGATAGAAATGGCTGCCAGTTCTTCATCTGCTATGAGACAAAGCCTCTCCTCGACGGCTCTTACTCCGTGTTTGGACAGCTAATCGAGGGGATGGATGTCCTTGAAAAACTTACCCCTAGAGACCCAACTGAGTACCCGGATTTCGAGGGAGATACCATAATACGGATAACCATAGAGGAAAGCTAGCCATTATGGCAAGTTTCTAGCATCAAGCGGCCTTGCCTGACGCAGCGCATTTGCCTCGCGGAGAGCCGGTGAAATCAAGGCGCTGACCTATCGATGTAGTCCCAGCAAAGCAAAGATAGTTATGTCATCCGGTGTGAGCGCAGCCAGGTACTCCTCAGGCAAAGCGTACTGAGTATAACCACGAGGTGGAATCATGCATATCAAGCTAAGTTTTATCGGTGCAGCCGATAACGTCACCGGCTCACGTTTCCTTGTGGAGGCCAACAATATTAGACTTCTGGTCGATTGTGGGCTTTATCAGGAAAGGGAGCTCAGAGGAAGAAACTGGGACCCTTTTCCTGTACCACCTGATACTTTGAGTGCTGTGCTACTAACGCACGCTCACCTTGACCATTGCGGCCTGTTGCCCAAGCTGGTACGTGAAGGTTTCAATGGGCACGTCTATTGCACCGCTGCTACCTCTGAGATTGCTCAAATCATACTCAAGGATTCGGCAAAGATCCAAGAGGAAGATGCCTACTTCAAGAGGAAAAGACACCAGCGTGAAGGCAGAGAAGGTCCCTATCCTGAGATCCCGCTCTATACCGCAGATGACGCCGAAGCCTGCTCCCCCCTTTTCTCGCCTGTCGGTTATGGGGAACCAGTTTACATAGGCGATGGCGTGGAAGCCACTTTCCACGATGCTGGACATATCCTTGGCTCGTCTATGATAATGCTGACGTTGAGCCAAAATGGAGACAGGAGGACGCTGCTTTTCTCCGGAGACGTAGGCCGGTGGGACAAGCCGATACTCCGCGATCCCACCCTTTTCAGCCAGGCCGACTATGTGCTGGTGGAGTCCACCTACGGCGATAGGCTGCATGAGAATTCGGCAACTATCGGCAACAATCTTGCCGATGTGATAAACACAACCTTGGAAGCTGGGGGCAACATAGTTGTACCTAGCTTTGCCCTGGAGAGATCACAAGAGATTCTCTATCATCTCAACGAACTGCTTATCGAGCGTCGCATACCGCGACTTATGGTTTTTGTTGACAGCCCTATGGCGGTAAGCATCACCGATGTATTCGAACATCATCCCGAGCTGTTTGACGAGGAGATGACAGCGCTCATTCGACAAAAGAAGTCGCCCTTCGACTTTCCTGGGCTTATACTGGTCAGGTCGGTTGATCAGTCGAAGGCAATCAACAGTGTAGTCGGCACTGCCATGATCATCGCTGGCTCAGGTATGTGTACCGGAGGAAGGATAAAGCATCATCTGGTGACCAATATTTCACGGCCAGGGAGTACGATTCTATTTGTGGGATATCAAGCGGTTGGCACACTGGGAAGACACATCATCGACGGCGCTAAAGACGTAAGGATATTGGGGCGGAATCATCACGTCAAGGCAAGAGTGATTCAGCTACATGGGTTTTCGGCTCATGCCGATAGGGAAGAGCTTTTCCGCTGGTTGTCAGCTCTTCAGTCACCGCCCAGGCGCTTATTCGTTGTTCATGGCGAGGCGGATGCAGTTCGGGCGTTCGCTAATTTCTTGAGAGAAAGAACTGGTTGGAAGGTCTTCACGCCAAAGTACCAGGACGAGGTCATACTGGATTAGGTCCCCACCGAAGAGATAGACAAGGTCTAACCACACCTACTCCACTCACAGGTCGCACAGAAGCCGTTTCATGCCGGGGCATCCAATTTCAGCTTCGAAATCGGGATGCCGCTTCTCATCGATTACTTTGAAACCGCACTTTTCATAGGCCTTCTGTGCCGGCGTATTGCCAATGAAGACGCCGACCTGGGCGAGATTAAACCCTATCCTTCTGCCCTTTTCAAGGATATCTTCGAGCAATATGTTTATCATTCCCCGTCGGCGGAACTCCGGGAGTGTGGCGACACTCTCGATAATCCACGCCCCTTCGGTATCTTCGGGATAACAGTATAAAATGGCGGCCACGCCCCTCTGATTTTCCACCCAGTAGCTTCCAGTCAACCCCAGCTTCTGGCGGACCTCGTCGGTGGGGAGCCCTGCTTTTGCCAGTCCCACTTTATCAGGATCGTAGCCGCTTAACGCAGCAGCCGCGCGCCCATTCACCTCCGCTATAACAAAGTTTGAATAGTGGAACATATGAGGCGCCTCAGTCACCGTTAGATGTTCGAGAAAAGCAAGACACTCGTTTTCCGGCCTTCCCATGATGACATCCCAAACTCCCCTTTGGCAATGTGACCGTCCTGCTGCGAAAATAGCCCAACCCAGAAATGCAGCATCTTCGGGCTGGGCCGGCCGGATTTCAACGTCCACTTATTCTACTCCTCTCTCATTTCTTGTTGAGACGATTCTTTGCCAGATTGCTCACTGAATCCGATGCACTGCAGATAGAACCACTGAATCGAAGCCGCTGACGACGCATCGTGTTCCCCAATAGTGCGAATTATTTCCTCCCAGCTTAGTGTGCCGACTTCGATTTGTTTAAGGGTAGGTTGAAACCATTCTTTATACCATTTGTCTTTCTTGCCACCGTACTCGCTTACCCGTCGTCTAACCTTGCGGTCTATTGAGCTGCGAATTATTGCCTTTTCGAATACTTTTCGGGCGATCTGTATCTGGGGAGCCACTACATAATAGCATAGACGGGACAAATCAGAAGGATGTCGATTGGCGCGCCTGAGGAGCTCGGCGATGCAGGCAACAGTGCGAGCTGCCTGGTCATAATACTTGGCGTTGGTAACACCGGGCGAAAGCCCGCTGAATATCTTGGATTCGAGCACCACCAGGTGTTTAGCATCAGCCCGCAGCGACAGGTCGGCCTTGCCCCTTGTGCCAACGTCGAAATGGCCGATAACAGCATCGGCATGAGTTGAAGTCTCGGTCAATCGTGCTGCTTTGCCACTTCCGGTGAAGGTAGTGGGCAGCAATGCCTCAGAGAACCAGCGACCGTTCTCCGTAACGCTCAACGGATGTCCCTCAAGCGGATGTGTCGAGAACCAGTCAAGCACAAGTCGCAGCAGCCAGCCTTCATTGTATATGGTCGTCGGTGAGAACACTGGTGACTTAGTGGCGCAGGATTGCATCATCGCGCCGATCCTCTTGGTTACCAATGAAATCCCGTCGTGACGTATAAGAGACCTGTTTTTCACCGGCGCATGTTTACGCGTCCCGTCACGGTGAATTGTCAGTTCACTTATTATATCCCACGGGGCTTTCACCTTTAAGCAACTCCTCTAGCGTCAGCTATCTATACCAGATAACACAACGACAGACAAAGGGGATTTCATGCCTTCGTTACTATGCAGGCCTTTTCGTAAACATGTCTAGATTACAAGAAAAATACAGTAAGAGTCAAGGGTAAAAGACAAAAATAAGCAAGGTAACCATCGCTATTATCAATCTTGATAAAGCCAAGGCGATTAAAAATTTCCAGAACAGTCCCCAGAATCTCTTTGCTATGCAGGCACCCCTGTAACAGAAATCGCCTTTCCGTTCGATTCTAAATCTCATCGCCCGTACTGGCGCCGGGCTCCATTAGGGC
>CAZYLE010000083.1:1688-7345 GCA_964648675.1 uncultured Dehalococcoidales bacterium | reverse complement strand
TGAGATTCTTCGCTTCGCTCAGAATGACAGGAAGGCGAAGGGGCTCAGAATGACACGATGTATGAGAGTATATGGCTATCAAAATATTAGAACCTGGCGTCATCTCCAAGATCGCCGCCGGTGAGGTGGTGGAGCGGCCGGCGTCGGTGGTCAAGGAGCTTATCGAGAACTCGCTGGATGTCGGTGCTACCCAAATCAGCGTGGAGGCACGCGGCGGTGGTGTAAGCCTGATACGGGTTATCGACAACGGCGCGGGCATCCCTGCCGATGAGGTGGAGCTTGCCTTTCATCGCCATGCCACAAGCAAGATCGACAGCTTCACCGACCTTGATGCTGTCTCCAGCCTCGGCTTCAGGGGCGAGGCGCTCCCCAGTATCGCTTCGGTGGCTCAGGTTGAGATGTTGACCCGCACCCTGGATGTGGTAGCAGGAACCTATCTTAATCTCAAAAACGGTGAAGTGGTGGAAAAAGGTAAGCGAGGCTGTCCCCGGGGGACTACTGTTACGGTGCGCCATTTATTCCAAAACGTCCCGGCCCGTTTTAAGTTCCTCAAATCAGCAACCACCGAGAGCAGCCACATCTCCAATGTAGTGACCCAGTACAGCCTGGCCTTCCCCGAGGTGAAGTTCACCCTGTTCATAGACGGGCGTATGGCGCTACAGACGCAGGGTAACGGCGACATGCGCGATGTGCTGGTCAAGGTCTATGGTCTAAAAACCGCTGAGGAAATGGTCGTGGTAGGGGAGGTGGGTTCCCAGTTGTGGGGGTTTGTCAGCTCTCCTTCAATCGTTCGTTCCGGCCGGGGCTACCTCAGCTTCTTCGTCAATCGCCGCTGGGTGAGGAGCCCCATTTTAAGTCGGGCGGTGGAGGATGCATATCATGGCTTACTCATGACAGGAAAGCATCCCATAGCTGTGCTAAATATCTCACTGCCATATCAAGACGTCGATGTTAATGTCCATCCCACCAAGAGAGAGGTGAGGTTCCGCGATGAGCGGTATCTTTTTACCAGCGTCCAGAAGGCGGTGAGAGCAGCGCTTGTGGAGCAAATGCCGGTTCCCCTGATGCGGAGGCAGCCGAGCCTGGTCACCGCGCCAGGACCTACTGGTGAGGAGCGAAAGTGGCAACCCATAGCTACCAGGCAGGATGAGCTATTTGGGACTCTTGCATCGACCAGGACAACTTCAAAATTAGCCTTGCCCATTCTGCGAGTCCTCGGTCAGGTATCGGAGACCTATATCATTGCCGAGGGGCCGGATGGGCTATATCTCATCGACCAGCACGCCGCTCACGAACGTGTCCTATTCGAGAGGGTTCGCGCTCAGCGGGCGAGGAGCGAGGTCGAGGTACAGGGGCTGCTGGAGCCGATGACCATCGAGGTTACACCACGGCAGGAGGAAGTATTGAAAACCCAGGGGGAAGTCCTCGCTTCTTACGGCTTTGCTATCGAGCCGTTTGGCCAGCGAACCTACATGCTGCGCGCCGTGCCGGCCGTAGTCAGGGGGGATGCGGTTTCCCACGCTATTGGCGAGATATTGGATTCCCTTGGTGAACAAGGGGGTGAGGTGAGCCTGGAGGAAAAGATCGCTATATCTATAGCCTGTCACAGTGCGGTTAAGGCGGGTGACATACTCAGCATGGAGGAGATGCGTAATCTGGTGCGAGACATGGAACTGGCCGATTCGCCACATACCTGTCCTCATGGCAGGCCGACGATGATCCGCTTCACTTCCTCACAATTGGAGCGAGAATTCGGCAGAGTGACATAGCAGCAAGTTACCTTTGTTATCACTCGATCCCGAACACCCTCTGGGCATTGCGGTAGTAGACGTTCTCCAGGACTTCCAGCTTGTAGTCCTGCGCCTCCCAGTCTTCGTACAGGCGCTGGTAGGTGAAGAAGGGGAAGTCTGAACCAAAGAGGAACCTGTTCTTCAGGCGACCGTTGATCTCCCTCTTGATCTCTGCGGGGAAATAACGGGGCAGCCAACCGTGCAGGTCATTGTACACATTGGTCTTATGCAGCATTATCGAGATCAACTCGTTGTGATAAGGCCAGGGGCAGTGGGTGGCGATGACATTAAGAGAGGGAAAATCGGCTGCCACATCATCGATATAGATGGGGTTCTCCGTTCTCAGGTGTATCCCCGAACCTCCAGGCGTGCCTGCGCCGGCTGCCGTGTGCCCCACGCTTATCTTCACCGGGACACCAGCCTCCTGACAGAGGTCGTAGAAGGGATAAAGGAGCTTGTCGTTCGCCGGGACGCCGGTAAAGAATCCGTTGTGGTAGACACCGGCCGAGCCCAGGTCCTTGATGCACCTCTCCAGTTCCCGTATCCACTTGATGATGTTGGCTCCGAGAACGGGTGAGACCCAGAAGGTGTAAACGACATCGGGATAGTCCTTCTTAAGCTGACCGACGTAGTCATGTGCTGCCGTGATTTCCCCCAGGTCTTGCTTGCCCCAGGTTGGCGGTATAAGGATGACCCTGGCTTCAGCTTCCCTGAAACCGTTCATCATTTCATCTTCGCTTTGATAATAAGGTATCTTGGTTTTGAACGAGGCTTCAAAGAACTCCTTGACTGATAGAGACCACATCGCCCCCTTCTCAGTGGTCATTTGTGTTTGTACATCGATCACTTTCATCGCATGAACCCTCTTCCTAAAGACTTGATGTCACTGGCCCTATTAAGGGCTCCAATACATACCAGCGCTGGCGTTAATCACTTCACCGGTTATGTAGCTCGCTTCATCGGAAACCAGGAAGACAATTATGTTGGCCATCTCCTCTGGTCTCGCCCCTCTCTTGAAAAGACTCATATTCTCCATCGCCTGAAGAACCTCTTTGGGATAGACCTTCTCCAGATATGGATTGGGGACGACCCCCGGCGCGATGGCGTTAGCACGAATATTGTATTGTGCACCCTCTGCGGCGGTGACCCTGGTAAATCCTGTGATGCCAGCCTTGGCAGAGCAATAGGCGCACTCCCCAATAGGGTTCCCTATGTAAGCGTCAACGGAGGCCATATTAACGATGGCCCCGCTTTTCTGGCTCATCATGGTGGGAAGCACCGCCTTGGTACAGAAGAATGTACCTTTTAGGCACACATTCATTATCAGGTCCCAGTTCTTCTCTGTTGTATCGATTATTGGTGCGATAATCTCTCTTGCCGCGTTGTTTACCAGGATATCTATTCGGCCAAAGGCATCTAATGTCTGTTTGACCATGCTTTCCACCTGGTCCCATCTAGATACGTCGCAGACGATGCCTATTGCCTCATGTCCCTCAGATTTCAGGCTTTCGGTGACCTCTTTGGTCCTTCTTTCATGGATGTCGCTCACCACAACGCTAGCGCTTTCCCTTGCCAATGCACGAACCGTAGCCTGTCCTATTCCCGCACCCGCCGATGCTGTTACAATGCCAACCTTCCCGGTTAGTCTCATCTTCCACCTCCGTTAACAGTCGTTTAATCTTAGTGGGGTTAATCGGAGTAGTCAACATACTTTCAGTTTATCCATTTTGGAATCAATGCTTCTCCTTGATTTCCTGGTCATCTCTGTAGGAAGCCCGTTTTTTAAGTGAAAAAGCTGACTGGCTCAGTATTCTAATATGCGGGGAAGCTAGACAGGGTTACAAGTAGCTGGTGGTTTCTCGCGAGCTCAATAAGCTAGTCCTTGGCTCGATCCTCATAATATTTGACGAACCTGTTTAGGGCGATGGCTGCACTGCTCACACTGCGAAATACGGGGAGGCCGGCCTCTATACATCGCTGCTCGTTCTTGAGGAGTATCTCCCAGGATTGTGGATAGGCGACCGTATGTAAAGCGACGGCCACAGGCTTATTACATGTCTTGGACGATTGTATGATGCTCTCAATCAAAGCATCAAGCGATGCGGATCCGATCTCGTGAAACAGAATAGGTCCGATGTCCATAGGATAGTGCGCCAGCAGCAAGTCACAGCCATCCCATTGGGCGAGTATATTCATGATCTGGGAAAGCTGCTGTGGTGACACGGTGATAACCCACTGCGTGTCGATAGGATTCCTCAGGATGGTGCCCACGGGTGGCAGCAACTTTTGTAGTTCCCCCCTTATTTCTGGTGAGAAAGTGGGGACGGTCAGACCAGCACGCTCACACGCATCGGCAGTCAGGACGGCGACGCCACCACCGCCACCGATGATCGCAGTATTCCGACCTCGGGGCACAGGCATATTGCAGAATGCCAGCGCCACATCAACCATTTCATCTATACTATCGACGCTTATTACCCCCTTTTGTTTTAATAGGGTATCCCATATTGTTTCCGAGCTGACCAGTACCCCGGTGTGAGAGGCAGCCGCCTCGGCTCCGGCCTTTTTCCTGCCCCCTTTGATGAGTATCACTGGCTTAGCCCTGGCCGCCTTATCCAGTGCTGTGAGAAACCTTCGTCCGTCCTTCACCCCTTCAATATAAGCGCCGATGATCTTTGTCTCGGTGTCATGGGCAAAGTATTCCAGAAGGTCGGACTCGTTGATGTCGCAGGCATTCCCGTAGCTGACAACCTTGCTAAAACGAAGGCCACGGACACACCCAATTCGTACCGCATAACCGCTATTGCCCCCGCTTTGACCGAGGAAACCCACGTTCCCAGCCTCCGTGGGAAAGTCGTGGGCAAAGCACAGGTTCTCTTTGGGGTTATATATCCCCCAGCAGTTGGGCCCGAGGACACGAATTCCTCCGCGGCGGGCGATTTCAACGATCCTGGCCTCGAGTTTTGTTCCCTCTGCGTCGCCCAGCTCACTGAACCCGGCGGTGAAGATAGTAACAACCTTTACTCCCTTGGCAACGCAGTCCTCCATGAGCTGTGGTATGAGCTGCGCTGGAATACATACGATGACATAGTCGACAGGACCTGGGATGTCTTTAAGACTTGAGTAGATATTCATTCCCCAGAATTCGCCACCCTTTGGGTTAAGCGTGTAGACCCTGCCCTTGAATCCGCATTTGAGGAGAGGTGCTAACAGAGCGAGAGCGATACCACCGCCCTTGCTCGAAATGCCCGCTACTGCAACCGATCTCGGATGGAAAATATGTTCCAGGTCGCTACGTTCTTTGCTGCTGCTCTTGTTGTCTAATTCCAATTTTATATGACTTGCTTATAAGTTCCTCACCCGAGGAAGAAAATACAACCTTGCCATTTTATATCACTTAGCCGTCGCCACGTCAATTAAAAAAATGCCAGTCGTTCAATTCTGGGTAAATATTGGGGATATGATAATGAGAAATGAGCTTGCGAAATGTCATATAAGATGATACTGGCAGAAACGGAGGAGCGTGTAGGGATCATCACCTCGTCGGGATGGGGCACGCGATGGAGTTGATGCTGAGCGGAAAGACCATCAGCGGTGAGGAGGCGGCGCGCATCGGACTGGTGAATCGCGTGGTGCCCCACGACAGGCTGATGGAGGATGCCCTAGCCACTGCTCATGATATTGCCTTCAACCCGACCGAGTCGCTGATGGCCATCAAGAAGCTGGCGTGGCAGAACCTCGATGAGGGCGACATTATGACTATACATGAGCGAGAACGCCAAGAGTTCCAGGCAGCGATGGACCGGCCAGCGTTCAAGGAAGCGGTTAGCGCCTTCATGGAAAAGCGCCAGCCCGATTTCCATAAGT
>CAZYLE010000083.1:0-1678 GCA_964648675.1 uncultured Dehalococcoidales bacterium | reverse complement strand
CTCCACCACCTGTTAGAGTTTTAGACCCTTGGCTACAGATCGCCCCAACTCCGCGTGAGCCTTAGTCAGGTTCTCAATCTCTCGCTTTTGAATCGGTTTGTCAATATGCATAAGATCAGCGATGAGATTATCTACCAGGTGTTCCCGATCCATCTTACTTAAGGAAAGGTATCGCTCTCCAGCTTGTGCGAAATCATTCGTTATGCTAATCTTCCGACGAGTCACTTCTCCTTCAAGCCGGTATGAGCGCGGGGTGCCATCCTCAGGAGCCTCTCCAGGCATACCACCGGCGATGCTGCTGGGCTCGTAGTTGACCGGACCACTGAAGTCCCCAATCTGCATGGCCCCATCGCGCTGATTATTGATAGCCTCAACAAGAGGGCGGTTGATGGGAAGCTGCAGGTAGTTGGCTCCCAACCGATGGCGCTGAGTGTCGGCGTAGGAGAATGAGCGACCCTGGAGCAGCTTGTCAGCTGAAAGCTCAATTCCTGGAACAATACTGGCGGGACAGAATGCCGCCTGCTCAACTTCGGCGAAGAAATTATTCGGGTTACGGGTGAGCACCATTTTGCCGACCGATATAAGTGGGAACTTGTCCTCAGGCCACGTCTTCGTGGCGTCCAGTGGGTCAAAATTCTGTTTAAGTTCGTCAGCGATATCCATCAATTGGACGTTAAGTTCATACTCAACTTCTTGGCCACTGGCTATCGTGCTATAAAGATCCCGGGTAAGGTAGTCGGGGTCGTCACCGGCCAGCCGTGCTGCTTCATGGCGGTCAAGGCTTTGCACCCCCAGTTTCGGTTTCCAGTGGTACTTTACATACACCGCTTTTCCCTTGGCATTCACCCACACATAGGTATTGACACCAAAACCTTCCATCATCCGATAGCTTCTTGGTGTGCCGCGGTCGGAAAAAAGCCAGGTAATCATGTGGGTCGATTCTGGCGTCAAAGATATGAAATCCCAGAAGCGGTTATGTGCGGAAGACGCTGATGGTATATTGTTGTCCGGTGCACCCTTGAAGGCATGAACCATATCGGGAAACTTTATCGCATCCCGAATGAAGAAAACGGGGAGATTATTCCCAACAAGGTCGTAGTTGCCCTCCTCGGTATAGAACTTGACGGCAAAGCCCCGGGGGTCACGCACAGTGTCGGCAGAGCCCCGTCCTCCGGTCACAGTTGAAAATCGTACAAATACCGGGGTCTTTTTCGCCGGGTTATGGAGGAATTTCGCCTTGGTGTAGGGCTTCATGCTCTGGTGAACCTGGAAGTAACCATGTGCACCTGCTCCCTTGGCGTGGACGACCCTCTCGGGAATGCGCTCCCTGTCAAAGTGAGCCAGCTTCTCGACAAACTGGACGTCCTGTAACAACACTGGACCGCGTTCGCCGATGGTAAGAGAGTTCTGATTGTCAGTGATCGGGACACCTTGATTTGTTGTGAGGTACTTGTCTTTCATGACACCCCCCTTTATTGTTGTGATAATGGTTTCATATAATTGTACAGGTCTTTTGGTTTGCCATATTCACCTCAAGAATAGAATGACAGCATGGACATACACCATATTCTTATCGCTTAAGTTCGTGGAATTAATCTTCGTAGAAGGGGATTTTCGCATCCATTCAGGGGTTTGTCAATAGATAGCTATCAAGCACATGGGAGGCCATATCTCTCGG
>CAZYLE010000082.1:6833-7364 GCA_964648675.1 uncultured Dehalococcoidales bacterium | reverse complement strand
AGCAGGCAGCGGGTAAAAAACGAATGAAGAAGATGGGCAGCGTTGAGATACCTCCGGAGGCCTTTATAAATGTTCTAAGGCTAGACAAATAGCGCAAGGCTGAAGAGGGTGTCCAATAAATTAGAAAAATAGGGTAGACTAGAGCATCTGCTCTAGTCTTGGTTGGAGCAGATGCTCCAACCTGCCCACGATTTTCAGACAGGCTCTAAAAGGTCGCGCTACAGACTGGCGATCAATCTCTTTAGATGCTCCTTGAAATCGGCACTCATTTCGGGGTGTTTAAGAGCGAGGGCTACCGAGGCCTTTAACAGGCTTAGCGGCTTGCCAGCATCGTAATATGTCCCCTTGAACTCGCAGCCATATATCGCTTGCTGCTTAAGTAATAGCGCCAGACCATCGGTGAGCTGGACCTCACCCCCTTTGCCCATAGTGGTGACTTCTAGTGCCTGGAAGATCTCTGGGGTGAGTAAATAGCGTCCCAATATTGCCAGGTTCGAAGGGGCGTTTTGCGGGCCGGGTTTTTCGACAACG
>CAZYLE010000082.1:6362-6823 GCA_964648675.1 uncultured Dehalococcoidales bacterium | reverse complement strand
GGACCTGATATACTCTATTCTCCATTTTCTTTGGCTTGGCAATTCCATATCTTTTCGTTCCTTCATCGGCCACCCGCCATAGGGCGATTACGCTCCCGCTGTAACGGCGATACACCTCAAGCATCTGCTTCAAAATGGGCACCTCAGCGTCGAATATATCATCGGGTAAAAGAACAGCGAACGGCTCATCACCTATAATTTCCCTGGTTGCCAGGATGGCATCCCCCAGCCCAAGCTGCTTCTTTTGCTCGACGTAGCATATATTGGCCAATCCAGCGATGCGTAGCACCTCCTCCAGCAGCCTCTCCTCCCCCTTTTGCTCCAAGGTGCGTTCTAGCTCCACAGATCGGTCGAAGTGGCTTTGTATGGCACTTTTAGCTGAAGAGATTACGATGACTATCTGCTCGATGCCTGACGAGACAGCCTCCTCAACAACATACTGGATAAGAGGCTTATCCACC
>CAZYLE010000082.1:0-6352 GCA_964648675.1 uncultured Dehalococcoidales bacterium | reverse complement strand
GCCTTGGTTGCCGGCAGGAACCTCGTTCCCCAGCCTGCCGCTGGGATTACCGCTTTACGAATCTCCATTATGGTTTCCTCATTCTACATGAAGCCTCACGTTATAGGCAAGCTCTGTCAGGCTTGACATGATATTACCTGGTCGAATAGCATTAAGGTGAGGTCGTGCTAGGCGGGGAGCTAGCGGTGCCCTGTACCCGCAATCCGCTATAGCGGGGCTGAATTCCTGCTCGAGGTCTTGAGCCTTTTGAGGCTGCTCCGGTTAAGCGGCGTTGAAGGGTGGGTCCTGCGCGGCAGAACACTATGAACCCCGTCAGGTCCGGGAGGAAGCAGCGGTAAATAGTAGCTTCTGGGTGCCGCAGGTTTGCCTGGCTGGAACTGGTTGATAAGGGTAAGCCAGGGGGCTGGGTCGACAGCGGGTGCACGGCCTCATATTTATGGGTGCAGGGTTGCTTGTTAATCGGACCAAGAAGGAACTGCGGCGTCTCGACCTTCATGCCAGGAAGGGGCTGGGGCAGCACTTCCTTGTCGATGAGAAGGCGCTCGGATGCATAATCTCAGCGGCGCAGCTAAGCCCAGCCGATAACGTGATTGAGGTGGGGCCTGGCCTGGGCATATTGACTGAGGAACTGGCGAAGAGGGCAGGACATGTTATCGCCATCGAAATTGATTCCAGGTTAGCCTCTGCTCTGAAGGAAACCTTCGCCTCGTGTTACAATGTCACTATCATTAATAAGGATATACTGGAGACAGACGCAGCAGCGTTGCTAGAACTGATAGGGGGTGCTGCCGACATCGCATACAAAGTGGTAGCCAACCTCCCCTACTTTATTGGCTCCGCCGTGCTGCGCCACTTTGTGGAGGCATCAATCAAGCCTTGTCTTATGGTGGTCACAGTGCAAAAGGAGGTGGCTCAGCAAATGGCAGCCCAGCCCGGCAAGATGAGCATCTTGAGTGTTGGGGTGCAATTCTATGGCAAGCCTGCTATTGTGGACTATGTGCCAGCATCAAGCTTCTATCCCCGGCCAAAAGTAGACTCTGCTATTGTTCGCATTGATCTCTATGAAAAGCCTGTAGTGCAGGTTGAGGATGAAGCAGAGTTTTTTAGGGTAGTTCGCGCTGGTTTTTCAGCGCCTCGCAAACAACTGCATAACTCCCTCGCTCAAGGTCTTGAGATGTCGCCGGGGGATGCTGCGGTTTTGCTTGAGCGAGCTGGCATAAGCCAGAAGCGACGCCCAGAGACGCTAAGCCTTGATGAGTGGGCCAGATTATATCAGGTGTGTACCGAGGAAGGATGCTAACCGTTTCCGCATGTGCAAAGATAAATTTGACTCTTGAGGTTCTGGGTGCTTATTCGAATGGCTACCACGAGGTTGCCACCGTCCTCCAGGAGATTGACCTAAGAGACACCCTCTTTTTTGAGGAGCATCAGGACATATGTCTGGGGTCGTCCGAGGGTCTGGTGCTAAAGGCAGCGAGGCTGCTTCAAGAGGCGGGTAAATGTAGCAAGGGTGCATCGATCTCTATCAGAAAAAGCATTCCTGTCGCTGCCGGGCTGGGTGGTAGCTCCAGCGATGCCGCCGCTACGCTGCGAGGTCTCAACAAGCTCTGGGGCTTGGCCTTTTCTCTGTCTGAGTTGACCGGGGTGGCGTCAAGGGTTAGTTCCGACACAGCCTTCTTTCTCTATGGAGGCACTGCCCTTGGTGAGGGGCGCGGAGAGCGGATCACACCGCTGCCTCCCCTCCCCCTTTCATGGGTGGTGCTATTCAGGCCTCCGGTATCCATTCCGCCGAATAAGACAGAGACCCTTTACGCTTCGCTGAATCCGTCGCATTTTACCGAAGGGCAATTTGCCAGGAGGATGGTCGGCCTAATTCGCCAGGGGGGTGTCGTATGTCACACATCACTCTTCAACGTATTTGAGAAAGTGGCCTTTACCGCCTTTCCAGAGCTTGAGGCATATTGGCAGCGATTTTCTCAGATGGGTGCTAGCAATATACACCTCGCCGGCTCAGGACCAACCCTTTTCACCGTGGTGGGTAACAAGACTGAGGGAGATGAACTATACCAGTGTCTTAGGAAGGAGGGGCTGGAAGCCTATCTTGTTCAGACAAAAGCGAAACACTGAGGAAGGTTTGGAGCCGGATGCCGCAACTGACTCTCGGCTGCTAGGACGGGTGTGGAAATGGGTTTTGCTAATCGTCATCATCGTTGTGTCTTTAGCCATTGGGTTTAGCGTATATATCTTCTCTCCCCATTTTGTACAGTTGGCCAAGTATGGCTATCTGGGCGCCTTTTTGCTTACGTTGGTCTGTAGCGCCACTATTCTCTTCCCGACGCCTGGTTTCATCATCATATTTGCCATGGTGGTAAGTCCTGCATTTAGCTGGCCGTTGGTGGCTTTAGCAGCAGGCGTCGGTGGGGGACTGGGGGAATCCACGGCATACCTTGCTGGTTACGGGGGTAATGTAATAATAGCCCCTGAGCAATCGAAGAGGTACAACAGGGCAGCGGAGTGGACAAGACGCTATGGCGGTATTGCCATATTCCTCTTTTCCCTGGCGCCATTCCTTCCATTTGACCTTGCCGGCCTCGCCGCCGGGGCAATGAGATACCCCTTCTGGAAATTCCTTGTGGCGACGCTTGCTGGGCGTCTATTGAGGTCTTTTATTGAGTGCTATCTATTCTATCTGGGATGGGGGATATGGCCCGACGTTTGGGCATTTGTTAGCACGCTATCTTGGTGGGCATGGGTCATTTTTGGTCTTTGTGCTGTGGTTATTATTGGGGGCATAATAGCGGCAATATGGTGGAGAAAGCGGGCCAAAGTATGACGGAACGTGGCGGCCTTATGCTGACAACTAATAAGGTTTAGAAGATGATTGTGGACATGCATGTGCACACCGCTAGAGGGGGATATGATAGCTCACTCACTGTTCCTCAGTTGATTGAAGAGGCGGAGACGAAGGGAATCGGAGCAGTATGTCTTACAGAACACATGTATTTTTGGACTAGGAAGGAACTAGACGGTTTTGATTCAAACCACAATGTGGTTCTCATTGGCGCTATAGAGGTAGAGACAGATATGGGGCATATCCTCGCTTTTGGGTTGAATCGATATATCTCAGGAATTCATAGGTTAAGGGAGTTACGCCGCGTTATCGATGAGGTAGGTGGCTTTCTTATCGCAGCACATCCATTTCGCATGTTCTTCCAACTTGAGGAGTTTAATGTGAAGCCAAAGCGTACGTGGTCACGAGTTATTGCAGATGCCTTAGCCCTTCCTGTCCTCGGCTTGGTTGATGCGATTGAGGTGCTCAATGGCGGTTGCAATCAGCGGGAGAACCTCCTTGCTTTAATAGTGGCAAAGAGGCTGGGGATAAGGGGCACTGGTGGAAGTGATGTTCACTCCGACCGTGGCGTTGGGTCTTTTGCCACAATATTTGAGCGGGAGATCAGGGGCGAGAGCGATCTCATTGCTGAACTCAAGGCAGGTCGTTTTTACCCTGCCAAAAGGCTTCTTAATGGAGAGATCATCCGCTATGACAATGACCCCCTCTTGGACAACCTTGATGAACAAGACCTATGTTTCCCTTGACCTGGAGACCACAGGGCTTGACCCCCGCAACGACGAGATCATCGAGATCGGCGCAGTCAAGTTTCGAAGTGACAAAGTACTGGAGACTTTTCATGCTCTGGCAAGACCAGTACAGCCTCTGCCCTATCGAATCCAGATACTCACGGGCATCACCGTCCAAGAGGTGGACTCTGCCCCTCCACTAGCTGTTGCTCTCAGCGATCTGGTCTCCTTCCTCGACGACCATCCAATAGTCGGGCAAAGCGTATCATTTGATCTTGGCTTTCTCATCGAGAATGGAGTTAGCCTATCAAACCCCACTTATGATACATTTGAGCTGGCTACCATCCTATTGCCGGCGATTCCCGACTACAGCTTATCCGCCATAGCAGAGCAGTTGGGCATCTTCTATTCCATTAGACACCGCGCTCTTCCCGACGCTATGATGGCTAAGGATGTATTTTTAGCCCTACTCGATAAAGCCTACGAGCTAGACATATCTATCGTTGCTGAGATCGATCGGCTGGCCAGAGGGGTAGACTGGTCGCCGGCTCGGCTTTTTCACCAAATAGTAGAAGAAAAACTAGGTGATGTCTTCTCTCAGGCAGGTGAACCGGTTCTCCATATCCCCGATAAAGAGCGGGAAGAGCGGCTGATCCCCGCCTCGCATAGAAAAGCTATAGATATAGAGAAGTTAGCGGACATGCTGAGCCCTGATGGGATGATGGCAAGGGCCTTCCCCGGCTTTGAGCATCGCCCAGAGCAGATGGATATGATGAGGGCGGTGGCATGTGCGATGAATCAAGATCAACACCTTGTTGTGGAGGCGGGTACAGGGACAGGTAAGTCTATCGCTTATCTGTTGCCAGCCACCTTTTTCGCCTTGGAAAATGGTGTTCCAGTGGTCATTTCTACCAACACCATCAACCTTCAGGAGCAGTTGGTGAGCAAGGATATCCCGGATTTGATAAGGGCGCTGGAGCAAGAATCCTTGCCTGCCCCCCGTTATGCTCAGCTTAAAGGGCGAAACAACTACCTCTGTCTGAGACGCTGGACTTCGTTGCGGCGAAGCCAACCACTTCCGCTGGAGGAAGTCAAACTCTTGATACGCACTCTGGTTTGGACTGCCATAACCATGAGCGGTGACCGGGCGGAGCTCAACCTCAGAGGAGAGGAGCTTCACATATGGAACAGGGTGTGCGCTCAATCGGAGAATTGTCTCGGTGCTCAATGCCCCTACCAAAGGCGAGGCGATTGCTTTCTCTATCGAGCAAGGCGAAAGGCGGAGAGCGCTCATCTTATCGTTGTTAATCACGCTCTACTATTGTCTGACATAGCCTCGTCAGGTCGGAGCAAAGTCTTGCCTGATTACAGTCATATCATCGTTGATGAAGCCCATCATATTGAGGAGGTAGCTACCGAGCAATGGGGCTTTGAGGTCGAGGGGCGCTATCTTGAGAGCTATTTAAATAGCTTAAGTGAAATAGTGGCTGAGGAGCGTTACACCGGGTTTCTTTTCGAGCTAGCCGGTCACTTCAGGGGGAGCTCTGTTTCCCCGGCTGTCCAAGGGGACATAGAGAGGCTGGTTGATGATATGAAAACCGTCGTAGAGGCTTGCCGCGAGCGCATTCTGACGTTCTTCAATGTGCTTTGGCATTTCTTGGAGGGTCATACCGAGGAAAAAGGCGGGTATGAGCGTCGACTACGTATCACTAAGGCGGTTCGCAGCCAGCCTGGATGGGATGATGTGGAGCTTGCCTGGGAGAATCTGGGCTTGGCACTGGAGGACATCGAGTCACGGTTGAATCGCCTGTATAACATGCTTGAGCCATTATCCGATGCCAAAGTTCTGGGATATGAAGACCTGATGATGGAGCTTTCATTCTTGGTCCACCGTGTGGGGGAATTAAGACAGCAGGTAAACTCCGCAGTTTCTCAACCAGGGAATGGGCAGGTCTACTGGGCTTCGCTAAGGGAGAGGGGTAATAGCCTCACTTTGCATGCTGCCCCCCTTCATGTGGGGAGAGCACTGGAGGATAGCCTCTTCTCTAAAAAGGAATGTGTGGTGCTGACCAGCGCCACACTAAGCACAGAAGATAACTTCGAGTATATCAAGGAACGGCTGGGTTTGATGGAGGCTAGCGAGCTTCTCTTGGGTTCTTCATTCGATTACATAGCTTCAGCGATGATTTATATTCCTGAGGACATTCCTGAGCCAGGTCAGATGGGCTACCAGAAAGCGGTAGAGCAGGTCCTGATTGACATATGTCGTGTCACTGGGGGAAGGGCCCTGGCTCTGTTCACCTCCCACTCGTCGTTGCGAGCGAGCTACCAGGCGATCCACACTCCACTCCAGGGAGAGGGCATTCTTGTTTTGGGGCAGGGGATAGACGGTTCTACAAGGAATCTTCTCGAAACTTTTAAAACCAATCGTCGGACCGTTTTACTGGGCACGTCGAGCTTCTGGGAGGGCATCGATGTGGTAGGAGAGGCGCTCAGCGTTCTTATTATTACGAGGCTGCCGTTCAGTGTTCCCACTGACCCGGTTTTCGCTGCACGGTCAGAGCTTTTCGAGGACCCATTTAAAGAGTATGCCATTCCCCAGGCCGTCTTACGGTTTAAGCAGGGGTTTGGCAGGCTTATTCGCAGCAAGAGCGACCGAGGGGTGATAGTGGTGCTTGACAGGAGAATTAAGGCGAAGTCTTATGGCGCTGCCTTTCTGGGGTCACTGCCGCAGTGCACGGTAAAAAGTGGCCCTGCGCGCCATCTGCCAAGG
>CAZYLE010000081.1:3736-7397 GCA_964648675.1 uncultured Dehalococcoidales bacterium | reverse complement strand
TCACGCGGTCGGCGATTGTTATGTAGCCCTCTTCATCGACCCACTGCACTTTTTTGCCTCGAGACAGAGAAAAGACCGTGCATTTGATGTAAAATACCAGCGAAGGTATGATATACTTAACGCAGGTAAATGGTGCTTAACCAATGCAGAGGAGACAGAAGATGTTGAGAGCGGCGATCGTTGGAGCAACGGGCATAGTCGGGCAGCAGTTTGTCGTTGCCTTGCACGACCACCCCTGGATTACGACCACCGCCCTCGCCGCCTCGGAGAGGTCAGCGGGGCGTACCTATCGGGAGTCCCTCACAGATGCCAAGTCAGGCGCCTTCAGATGGTTTTGCCACGAGCCGCCACCGCAAGAGGTTATGGATATCCTGGTGCAGAACGCCAGCGACATGAACCTATCCGACATCGACCTTATTTTCTCCGCCATAGAATCCGACCATGCACAGATCCTGGAGCCGAGATTTGCCGCCACCAAGCCGGTGATAAGCACAGCTTCGGCTTTTCGCTATGAGGAGGACGTTCCCATCATAATCCCAGGTATAAATTCCAGACACGCCACGCTGCTAAAGCAGCAGAGAAAGGCACGCAACTGGAAAGGCTTTATCACTCCGATACCTAACTGTACCACCGCCGGAGTAGCTATAACACTCAAGCCAATCTATGATACCTTCGGAATACGGTCGGTGATAATGACCTCGCTTCAGGCAATGTCAGGAGCGGGACGCAGCCCGGGTGTGCTCGGCCTTGACATCATCGATAATGTAATCCCCTATATCCCTAATGAGGAAGAGAAAGTGCAGCGGGAGACCCAAAAAATCCTGGGGGCCTTGACCGATAAGGCTATTCAACCCGCCCGGTTCGTGGTTAGCTGTACCTGCACCCGCGTTAACGTGAGTGAAGGCCACACCGAGACCGTTTTCGTGTCCACGGAGAAAAGTTGCGACCCAAAGGATATCGCGCAAGCTATGCGGGAGTATGGTGGCCAAGAGGACATAGCACTCCCCTCGGCGCCGAAGCAGATGATCGTTGTGCTTGATGATCCCTTCCGCCCACAGCCGCGCCTTGACCGCGATACGGACGATGGCATGGCGACAGCAGTGGGCAGGATCAGAAGAGATACCGCCCTGGAAAACGGCGTAAAGTATGTTCTGGTGTCGCACAACACAAAGATGGGAGCTGCCAAGGGAGCCGTCCTGGTGGCCGAGTTGCTCATTAGCGAGAACTACATTTCTTGAGGCAAGACCTACTCTGCACTGTCTCAGGGCTTCGGGATGACTCCCTGCCGTGCAACCCTGGCATGCCGCGTTCCGTCGTAATGTCCAGTCGAAAAGCCTTCACAAGGGTGTTTGACTCTATTTGCCCCAGATGGTCCTGTCATCATTGCCAGGTTTGTGCCGAACGACATTGTCCGTTCCGGTAGGCGCGTTCAATTGAATGCCCCTACAAATAAATGTAGTTGCTCACTTCATTGGGCAGACGAGCCTGATAAATCAGGCAACTACAAAAATTTAGGCGGGAGAGGGAAAGATCACCCTCACCCGTCGAGGCCGAAGTGTCGGCCGACCTGTCGGCCCAAGCTCAGGACAGGCCCTACCCTCTCCTCGCCAGAGTCGAGTCTTCGACCTTCAAGGGAGAGAGGATGAGATTCTTCCCATTCGCTCTGTTCATTGTTAGAATGACAAAAAGGAACTTGTCCCAACATAATGTCGCCACCCGGTGGCGACTAATTGAAGGGGACCCGTAACAAAAGAGTAGGGTGGGTGGAATGAAATGGAACCCACCTTGCCACACGAGATGTAAACGGTGGGTTTCGCCCTTCCGTTGAAGGGCTGCACCCACCCTACTTCCTCAGGGTGGCCTTGTCATAGCGAGGCTAAAGCCTCGCGCTACATTGCTATAAATCTCAGCGCGGTTGATTGACAGGTTCACGGCGAAATAGTAGATTAGGGCCGAGGCAAATCTGGCTAAAAGACCAATCAAAGCCATTTTGACTGATATAAGAGAGGGCCAAAATCTACTCTGGCGATGAAGGGAGATAAAGGATGATAACGACGAAACTGTGTGAGCTGTTGGGAATAAAATACCCCATAATCCAGGCCGGTATGGGGCCGTGGAAGACGGAAAAACTGGCTATAGCGGCAGCCAATGCCGGTGTATTGGGGATAATCAGCACCAGCGGCGTAATCGTCGAGGCAATGGGCCTGGACATGCTGGGAGAGTCAACAACACCTGCCGAGGGCCCGAAGACGCCATATGATATGGTTAAGCCACTCATCCACAGGGTAAAGGAGGCAACACGGGATTCAAAGGGCATCTTCGGCATCAACTGTATGGTGTCGGCAGAGATGATGCAGGGGGCCAGGGACCTGATTAGAGGGACGCTCGATGCCAGAGAGGAAGACGCGGAGGTCAAGGAAAGACTGAGGGTAATAATCACCTCAGCCGGCGACCCTTTACCCTGGACAGAGGTAATAAAGCCTTCAGGGGTGAAGTGGTTTCATGTCGTTCCCTCAGTGCGCCATGCCCAGCGGTGCGAACGGGCCGGGGTGGATGTGATAGTTGCCTCAGGGCAGGAGGCCGGTGGACACACCGCCTGGGAGCCGGTTCACAGCATGATCCTGTTGCCGGCAGTGGCCAGGGCGGTAAGTGTCCCCGTCGTTGGAGCGGGTGGATTCTGCGATGGGGCCACCCTGGTGGCTGCCCTGGCACTAGGGGCTTGTGGCATTCAGATGGGCACCAGATTTATAGCTACTCAGGAGAGCGATTTCGTGCCGCTATATAAGAAGCGAATACTGCAAAGTGGAGAGAGGGACACCTTGGCGTCCAGGGGATTCGTTGGGCCGCTAAGGTACCTGAAGAACAGGGTGTCTATTGAGCTTACCGAGCTCACCTTGAAGAAGACCCCCAGGATTTACCTGGGTGAGCCAGATGCTAGCCTTGACCCCGATATATTTAAGATAGAAGCGCAGGGAATGAAAAACCTGGCCGGAGACGATGACGAGAAAATGCTTTTCTACGGGGGAGAGGTAGCCGGCAGGATAGAAGACATCCCCACGGTGGAAGAGCTGGTGACCAGGATAGTGAAGGAGGCCGAAGAAATCATTTCCTCTCTGCCAGGATTTATTGCACTCAAATAGTACGTTAGCCGTCGAGAGGCGTTTTAGGAATCAAAGAGGGGCAAACACAATATATGCGTTTGCCCCTGTATTGGTGCCCCCGCGGGCGCAACGTTCTTATTAAATACCCAATGTCACATTATCTATAAGCCGCGTTTTCCCTATCCTGACCGCCATAGACACTACAGCCAAACGGTCGATCTTCCCAAGCTCCTCCAGCGAATCGGTGTCGGCTACGCTCACGTAGTCGATCTTCGCCAGCGGCTCGCTCTCAATAAGCGAGGTCATCTCCTGGCGCAGGCGCTCAGCATTTCTTTCACCCTTATCCCATAGCTCTTGAGCAAGGCAAAGGGCTCTCCACAGCACCGGGGCTGCCTTTCGCTCCTCCGGATTGAGATAAGTATTGCGACTGCTCATCGCCAGGCCGTCGGGCTCGCGAACCGTAGGTACAGCAACAATGTCAATGTTCATATTCAGGTCGGAGACCATCTTCTTGATAACCAACAATTGCTGGGCATCCTTCTGTCCGAAATAGGCCCGGT
>CAZYLE010000081.1:0-3726 GCA_964648675.1 uncultured Dehalococcoidales bacterium | reverse complement strand
GAACTATGTTGAACAGCTTGGCCACCACGGTGGCCAAGCCCCTGAAATGGCCGGGGCGATAGGCGCCCTCCAGCCTATCGGTTACTTTCTCTACATCAACCCAGGAGCTAAATCCTTCGGGGTACATATCCTGGTCGCCGGGCATGAACACCATACTCGTCCTCTCATCTTCAAGAAGCTCGAGGTCATGCTCGATGTCGCGAGGATATGCAGCTAAATCCTCTCCACGACCGAACTGAGTGGGATTGACAAAGATACTGACGACGACGGTGAGGTTTACCAAGCGAGCCTGGCGCACCAGCTCAAGATGCCCTTCATGAAGGTAGCCCATGGTCGGGACAAAGCCTACGGAGCCGTGAAGATGGCTCCGCAACCGCTTCATCTCTGCGACTGTAGTTACTACTTTCACCCTATTTCCTACGACGAGCGAGCAAGCTCGGCGATAATGCTTTCATCCATTTTGTAGCTCTGTTTTTCGGTGGGGAAGTTTCCTTGCTTCACCTCCGCTATGTAGTCAGATACGGCAGCCCTGATCATCTCATGCAGCACGACGTATTGCTTGGCATGCTTGGGCACAAAATCGGTGAAAAGCCCGAGGAGATCATGCACCACCTGAACCTGGCCATCACAATCGGGGCCTGCGCCAATGCCAATGGTAGGCACACTCACCTTCTCAGTGATCAGCTTTGAAAGTGGGGCGGGAACAGTCTCCAGAACGATTGAGAAGACCCCTGCCTCATCCAGTGCCTTAGCATCATTAAGTAAGCGCACCGCAGCCTCTGGAGTTTTCCCCACCACCTTAAAACCGCCGAACTGATGTACCGATTGAGGGGTGAGCCCGATATGACCCATGACCGGGATGCCACATTCCACCAGCCTTTTCACCTTCTCGGCGACGGTCTCGCCTCCCTCCAACTTCACCGCCTGGGCTCCTCCCTCCTGAATAAAGCGGGCTGCATTGCGCAGCGCGTCCTCCGTAGAGACGTGATAGGTCATAAACGGCATATCACCGATTACCATAGCGCTCTTCGTACCTCGGACTACCGCCTTGGTGTGATGTATCATCTCATCCATCGTCACCGGTATAGTAGTCTCATACCCCAGCATAACCATCCCCAGGCTATCGCCAACCAGGATTAGGGGCATACCCGCCTCATCGATAAGCTTTGCCGTTGAATAGTCATAGGCAGTTATCATGGCGATTTTCTCGCCCCGCTGCTTCATCTCCTTTATGACGCCTATGGTGACTCTCATCTTTTTCCTCCTTAAAAGGAGAATGCTCTCTCTTTTATTTTTACTATCGCATTTTTCTCATCGACATAGACCAGTCTGGGCTGCCAGTTTTGTGCCTCCTCCTCGGTAACAACGTCGTAGGCAAGGATGATAACCTTGTCACCTATCGACACCAGCCTGGCTGCCGCTCCAAGCAGGCCAATCTCACCCAAGCCTTTCTCCGCCTCCACAGCGTAGGTCTCAAAGCGAGCCCCGTTATTGATATCGAGCACCTGAACCTTCTCATAGGGAAGGATGTCCGCCGCCTCCATGAGAAGTCCATCAATTGCTATACTACCCTCGTAGTCCACGCAAACATCGGTAACTCGAGCCCGATGGATCTTCCCCTTCAGCATAGTTCTCATGGTATCTCCTCCTTTAAAAGCTCTCTCAATTCATTTGCTCTCTCTTCATCGATCCTCCCCTTTGCCAAAGCTATGGGGATGGTCTTGAGTCCCAACTCCCTATAGATAGTGAGCACCTGCGGCGCCGCTCTTTTTAGAGAGGCCAGATGTTTCCTGATCGTGCCTAAGTCCCCTCGGGCAATGGGTCCGGTGAGACAGTTAGGCAAGCCAACATTATCGATATTATTAAGTGTTCCCCTGAGCAGGGGTAAAAGCGCCTTGGTTGCCTGTTGAGATGGAACATTGAATGTCTCCCACAGGTCAGTGGCCTGCTTCACTAGGGTGACAAAGTAGTTACAGGCGATAACCGCTGCAGCGTGATAAAGCACCTTGTCATCGGCACTCAGCCTAACCCAGGTCCCGTCGAGAGCAGAAGCCATCTCCTTCAACGTAGTGAGCAAAGGCTCCTCCGCTTCAATGGCGAAAGTGGAGCCGGGTATGTTCTCTATAGCATGGGTCACACTGGCAAAGGTCTGAAGAGGATGAAATCCGCCAACATTGGCACCATCCTCCCTCGCCTCCTCAAGAATACCGGTAGAGGCCGCCCCGCTGCAGTGAACCACGCTTTGCCCTTCGTGCCAATAGAGTTCGGCCACCACCTGCTGAATGGCATCATCGGGGGTAGTAACGAAAACAAGCTTAGCAGAATCAGCCACCTCCTGGGCGGTATCGGCCACCCGACAGTCACCAACAGCGTCGGCAAGCCTCTGGGCGGAGGCTCTGGTGCGGCTGGAAACGGCGACCACGGGATAACCCTTACCGCTGAGCCTCACTGCCAGCGCCGTGCCAACAGTCCCAGCTCCGATAAAACCGATATCGACCATCTTAACTCACATCCTTAGCGGCAGGTATGCCGCAAAGTCCCTCAGCCTCCCTCGCCGCCCTAACGATCGCCATTGCCGCCAACTCCGCCGCCATCGAGCCAATCAAAGTTACATCCCCCTGCTCTTCTCGCCCCGTGGCCAGGGTAAAAATGGCATCGCCGTCAAACATGGTATGAGCCGGACGAATGGCCCTCGCCACGCCATCGTGTGCCATCTGTGCTACCTTGATCGCCTGCTCCTTACTCAGCGAGGCATCGGTGGCCACGACCCCAATGACTGTATTAGTAGGAGCAAGGGTCTTCGATTCCCTGAGCTTTTTCATGATATCGATGGTGCTAAGAAAACCCCCATGCTCTATGTCACGTGGGCCAGCGATTACCTCTCCTGTATCCGGGTCGACCACGTCTCCAAAAGCATTAACCGCAAATATAGCCCCTACAGTGAAATTGCCCACCCTCTGGCTCGCTGTGCCCAGACCGCTTTTGGTCATTCGCTCAGGCCCTAAAATCTTGCCCACCGTCGCCCCGGTGCCGGCGCCGACGCTCCCCTCAGCCACCAGTCCATCAGAGGCGGCGAGGCATGCCTTATAGCCCTCCTCCAGTCCGGGCCTCACCCTTGAACTGCCCAAACGCAGGTCGAAGAGAATAGCAGCGGGGACAATAGGCACCCTGGCTACGCCAACATCGAAGCCAAAGCCTTTCTCCTCCAGATAGCGCATCACCCCACCAGCGGCATCGAGGCCGAAGGCGCTGCCACCACTGAGGAGTATGGCATGCGCCCTCCCTACCAGGCTCGTCATCCGCAATGCGTCGGTCTCCCTGGTTCCTGGTGCCGAGCCGCGCACGTCCACACCAGCCACTACCCCCTCCTCACAGAGGACTACGGTGCAGCCAGTAGCCGACTCCCTGTCGGTGTAATGGCCCACCTTTATCCCTGGCACATCGGTGATGGCATTATTCACAATCTATGCCCCTTAAACGAAAAAAGCCTTCTCGGGAGTACCCGAGAAGGCGTAATGACTGGCTGAACCGCTCTTTGCCGTCTCGGTCGTCACCGATCCAAGCGACCTTTTTTATTGTTAAGCCTTACCAACTTCAACTTACCGCCCCGATTTAATCGGGGTCGATAGCTATATCATAATACCATATAACCACAACGCCTGTCAAGAGAAAGTCTCTTCCAATACAAGATGAGCCTGGAGGGGGTATCGATTTCTAATACAAGAT
>CAZYLE010000080.1:0-7463 GCA_964648675.1 uncultured Dehalococcoidales bacterium | reverse complement strand
CTGTATGAGAGTAGGCCGCCTCCGCCCCGGGGGCGGTCTTGCCCCCTTTCCATACGATCATAGGCTTGTTTCTTGAGATTTCCTTGGCGAGCCCAAAGAACCTTCTGCCTTCCTTCATTCCCTCCAGATAGGCGCCGATTATCTTTGTATCCGGGTCGGCGGCGAGATACTCCAGATAGTCCACGCTATCGAGGTCACACCCATTGCCAAAGCTAACTACCTTGCTAAAGCCAATTCGGCGCCTCAAACCGATCCCGATTACCCTCCCCGCATGCCCACCACTCTGGGAGATAAAGCCCACCGTTCCAGTTTCCCCCAGCATCTCCATCGGCCCGTATGGCATCAGGTGGGCTGGTGAGTACACACCGATGCAGTTGGGGCCGATTATACGAAAACCGCCCTCCCTTGCCTTCTTTACCATCTCCCTTTCCAATCGACGACCTTCATCTTCCCCAGTTTCGGAAAACCCCGCGGTAAAGAGCTGAACCACCTTTACCCCTTTAGCAACGCAATCATCCAGCACACTTAGTACATGCTGCGCCGGTATACAAACGATCACATACTCAACAGGACCGGGGATATCCCTCACAGTAGGGTAAGCCTTGAGACCTGATATTTCGCCATCGCCGGGGTTGACTGGATAGAGATCGCCCTTAAAACCAACTCTAATCAAGGATTCAAGGTATCTGCTGCCGAATTTGGATGGATTTGGAGAAGCGCCTACCACAGCGATGGATCTGGGATAAAAGACCGGCTCAAACTCTCGGAGTTTCTCTTGATTCAGAAGTGCCTCCTTTTTCCAATATCCGCGACGCCTGATGAGCTTTGCTGAGATTCGCTATTTTTATTTCTCAGCGAGTTCAGCCCGCGTGGGGAAAATGCCGCAACTCTGCGCCTCGTCGCAGTATCCAAGGCGGTAACATTTAGGTTTTAGCTCAGCACCAATACGGGGGGCTACCTTCTCTACCTCGGCCTTAATGCACTCAAATAGCTCAACGATTTCCCACTGCGCCCTGAGGCAAAGCCGCAATGAGCAGGCGTGAATCAACTCTCGTGCATTCATGGTCATCACTAGCCTGGTCTCAGCAGCGTTGGGAAGTACATATCGGGCATCCTCTGCCGGAATGCCCACGTCGAGCATTTCCAGGTACAGGCGGTGGGCAGCACGAACCATCTCATGATACCTATCCCCCCATCCGGGCTTATCGCTTATGGTGGCAGGAGTAACATAGTTAAATTCCTTCAAGGCTACATACCTTTGACTCTGCTGGGTATAGCTCGCCAGCCGGTGGCGAACCAGTTGATGGCTGGTGACCCGGGAGACTCCCTCAATGGCGAATGTAAAGCTTGCGTGTTCGAATACCGAAAAATGGCCTGAAGAGAGAAGCTGGCTAATGAGGCGATCCACTCTGTCCGGGGTCAGCTTCTCCAACAGCTCCACAGCCCCTACCGGAGAGGCGGAAACACGGGCAGCCGCAGCAATTGTTCGCTCAGGATCTGGAGTATAACTTAGCAATACAACATTAATCATAATCACACCAATCCCTGTCTAGAGAAGCATTTTACCTAATACACCTCGACAAGGCAACAAGTGAGAGCATGTTTTCCCACCTACCCGCCCTGATTTGTATTCTGGGGTTACCTCCCAGCCCACACCAAGTATTACTATGTTGTTAAACATTGCTCCAGCCCATATAATATAGCGCAGCGCGTAACCGAGGTGTGACAAGATGCACTTTGTCGGCGTGGATATAATTGAGATCGAGCGCATCGAAGAAGCGGTATCCCGCTGGGGAGAACGTTTCCTCAACCGAATCTATACCGAGGCAGAGCTTAGCATCTGTCGACAGCGTGCTCCAGCACTGGCAGTACGTTTTGCCGCCAAAGAGGCGGTGATGAAGGCTTTAGGCACAGGGACTAATGGGGTCAGTTGGCGAGAAATCGAGGTGCTTTCAAACTCCGATGGCAAACCACTCGTCTATCTTTGTGGGGGAGCTCAAAAAAAGGCCGATGAACTGGGTCTGGTAGGTCTCGACATCAGCCTCTCCCATTCCAGAGAATACGCCGTCGCTTCAGCAGTGGGAGGAATAATTGAAGATAGTCACCGTAAATGAGATGAAGGAGATCGAGCGCCGCGCTGCCGAGATCGGTCTTCCCTCGAACGTACTCATGGAACATGCCGGTCTCGCCATCGCCCAGACGGTGAAAGGATGGCTCGTCAATGTGGTTCAGCAGCAGATTCTCGTCCTCGTCGGACCTGGCAATAATGGCGGGGATGGACTGGTGGCCGCTCGCCACCTCCACAATTGGGGAGCGAGAGTCCACATCTACCTCTGCACTGAACGAAGTAGCAACGATCCAAACTATGTCATAGTCAAGGAGCTAGGCATCCCCTGCATCATAGCCAGTAAAGACCAGGATTTAGTCAATCTGAATAGCATCCTGCCCTCAACCAATGTGGTCATCGATGCCATATTCGGCACGGGTAAGCTCCGCCCTCTTGAAGGCATCTTCAAGCAGACGCTGACTAGATTGAGGCAAGCAAAACAGGCAATGCCCTCCCTAAAGGTCATCGCTCTAGACCTGCCCTCAGGGCTGGACGCCGATACTGGATCGGCAGACCCGTCGTGCGTTGCTGCCGATCTCACCATTACCCTGGGCTATCCAAAGCTCGGACTCTTCTCATTCCCCGGTCGAGATTTGGTGGGTCAACTCGTCGTTGGCGACATTGGTATACCACAGAACCTTGGTGATGGTATTGCCACCGAGCTAATCACTGATGATTATGTCAAGACGATGCTTCCACAACGACCGCGAAGTGCTCATAAAGGCACCTTCGGACGGGTCCTTGTCTGCGCTGGCTCGATTAACTACATAGGAGCCGCCTATCTAGCATGCGAGGGGGCGATTCGCGTCGGCGCAGGGCTGGTAACACTTGCCGTCGCTCGTAGCCTTCAGCCTATACTGGCAGCAAAGCTCACCGAGGTGACTTATGTCCCCCTCCCCGAATCGGAGCCGGGCTTCATCGATAGCGCAGCATACGAGGTTCTCCATGAACAGCTTGCTGGCTACGATGTACTGCTTATGGGGTGCGGATTGAGCCAGCACCCTTCGGTGATGGAATTTATCAGGAATTCCCTGTTCGAGATGCCGTTATCCCTCTCCCCGGCGCTGGTTCTCGATGCCGATGCTCTCAACACCTTGGCTCAAACCCAAGAGTGGTGGCAAAGACTGAATCAGAATGCTATACTTACTCCCCACCCCGGAGAAATGGCCCGACTTAGCGGGCTTACTGTGGATGAGATTGAGCGAGATCGACTGCGGGTAGCACGAGATCAAGCCGCCCTGTGGGGGAAGACAGTGGTGCTCAAGGGAGCACATACAGTGGTAGCATCACCCAGCGGCGAGGCAAAGATCAGCCCCGTGGCCAACCCCGGGCTGGCCTCAGCAGGCACCGGCGATGTGCTTGCCGGCGCTATCGCCGGGGTGATGGCCCAGGGACTTAAGCCCTTGGCCGCTGCTTCCTGCGGCGTTTACCTGCATGGGGCAGCAGGGGAATCAGTTGGAGCTAAGCTTGGCGACGCCGGCATTATTGCCAGCGACCTGCTGCCCACGCTGCCAAAGGTTATCAAGAAAATAAAGGAGGGTTAGGTAAAATGTTGCTGGCCATCGATGTTGGAAACACAACCATTGTTCTGGGCGTGTTTGAAGGTGAGACGCTACACGCCACATGGACCATCGCCACCGACCTCCACAAGACAGCCGACGAGTACGCTGTGCTGCTTTTAAACCTGCTGCCCATAAATGGTCTTTCGCTATCCGACATCGATGATGCGGTTATCTCATGCGTAGTACCACCGCTTGAACCGGTTCTTGAGGAACTATGCAGCCACTATATTGGCACGTTACCCCTCCTCGTTCGCGCTGGGGTTAAAACCGGGGTTCGAATCGGCATCGAAAACCCCCGCGAGGTTGGCGCCGACCGGGTGGTAAATGCCGCGGCGGCCCACCGACTCTATGGTGGTCCTCTTATCGTCATCGATTTTGGCACCGCCACCACCCTCGATGCAGTATCCGATGAAGGCGAGTACCTCGGTGGCGCCATCGCTCCAGGCATATATATCGCCGCCGAAGCTCTCTTTCAGCGCGCTTCGAAGCTAACCAGAATTGATTTGATACCCCCAGAACGGGCGATCGGGCGAAATACGGTAACGGCGATGCAATCAGGGGTGATTTTCGGCTATGTGGGACTGGTCGAAAGCCTGGTGGCTCGCATTCGTCAGGAATTAGGCGGCAAGGTAAAAGTAGTGGCTACCGGTGGTCTTGCCAATGTGATCGCCAAGGAAACCAAGGTGATAGATGAGGTGAACCCCAACCTCACCCTTATCGGACTACGATTAATTCACGAGATGAATAGATTGGGGGAGAAATGATTAGAGAAAAGACAATAGTACTCGGTGTTACCGGCAGCATAGCCGCATACAAGGCAGTGGAGCTTGCCAGCAAGCTTACTCAAGAGGGAGCCAGAATCTATGTGGTGATGACCAGTTCGGCTCAAGAATTTGTCACCCCAATGACCTTCCGCACCGTCACTCAGAAGACGGTGGTTACCGATATGTTCGATCCCGCCTCCGAGTTCAGCGCTCAGCACATCGCCCTGGCGGAACGGGCGGATGTGGTGGTCATCGCCCCCGCTACGGCAAATGTCATTGCCAAGCTAGCATGTGGCATCTCCGATGACATGCTTTGCTGCACTGTACTCGCCACCAAAGCCCCGGTAATCGTCGTCCCAGCGATGCATGCAAATATGTATGAAAACCAGGTCACCCAGCAGAACGTCTCCAAGCTAAAGGCAAGAGGCTTCACCTTCGTCGGCCCTGCCTACGGCCGCCTCGCTGGTGGGGCCTACGGATTGGGACGATTCGCCGAAATAGATGACATCCTCGGAACAATCCATCAAGTGCTAGGCAGAGGAGGCGACTTAGCGGGAAGGCGTATTGTGGTGAGCGCCGGTGGTACTCGAGAGCCCGTCGACCCGGTGCGTGTTATCGGCAACCGCTCCTCAGGAAAGATGGGCTACGCCGTGGCTGAGGCCGCCCGCGACCGCGGGGCTGATGTAGTGTTAGTTAGCGCCCCAACCGCACTCAACCCTCCTGTTGGCGTGGACGTGGTTCAGGTCGAGACCACCATCCAGATGCGAGATGCCATCGTTAATGCCACCGCTAAGGCAGATGCGCTAATTATGGCAGCCGCCCCCGCCGACTTTCGCCCGGTTGCCACCGCAAAAAGCAAGATCAAGAGGAAAGCGGAAAAGATCACCCTGGAGTTGTTGGAAAACCCCGACATCCTCGGCGAAGTGAGGAGCGACCTCATCAGGGTTGGCTTCGCCGCCGAAAGCGAGAACGTGGTGGAGAACGCCACCGAGAAGTTGAAGAGGAAAAACCTCGACCTCATGGCAGCCAACGACATCACCGCCACCGACAGCGGATTCGACGTCGATACCAATAAGGTGGTGCTTATCGACCGCACCGGCAAGATTGAGGACCTGCCCCTCATGTCCAAATACGAGGTTGCCAGCCGGATTCTGGACAAGGTGGTGGAGTTGCTATCCCAGAAGAATAGATGACATTGCTTAGAAAGACTCACATCCCTATCGCTCGGGAAAAAGCTCTTAACCCACTTAGCTAGTGTTTGAAGCTAGAATCTGTGTTAACGTCTGGGCATTCTCTATTGCATACCCTTCTGCATCGTTGTTGAAGTATACATAAACCGTATCCAGATCCTTGGCCAGTTCCGAAATCCTTCTCGCCCAGTCCTTAAGCTCTTCATCGGAGTAGCAGCTATAGTAGAGCCCGCTTGAGCCATGAAAGCGAATGTAGGCAAAATCTTCCGTCGCCAGCAACGGGCAAGAAAGGCCGGGCATATCGAAGACGCAGAAGCCTACATTGTGCCGGCGCAGGATGTCAAAAACCCCCTCATCAAGCCACGACTCATGGCGAAACTCCACAACATGACGAAGCTCCTTAGGCAAGAGTGCTAGAAAGCCATCAAGCCTTTCGTCGTTTCGGTGCATATTTGGCGGAAGCTGGTAGAGCAGAGGCCCCAGTTTTCCCTCGAGAAGTCGCGCCCTCGAGATAAAGGTCTGTAGCGGCTCCTCAACATCATTAAGCCGCTTGATGTGGGTGATGAAGCGGCTAACCTTAACCGCATAGATAAAGCCCCGAGGGGAGGTCTGGCGCCAGTCCGAAAATGCCTTCTCCGTGGGTAGACGGTAGAAGCTGTTGTTGAGTTCCACCGTGGGGAAATGGTGGGTGTAAAACTCCAACCACTTCGATTGGGCCAGCTTTGGCGGATAGAACATCTCCCTCCAGTGCCGATACACCCATCCGCTTGTCCCGATGTAATATTTAGACAAACCTCATCACCTCGCCATCCCGAATTATATGCCACCCCAATACTACCATCAACCTTGATGGCTTCCTCCTTTTATGGTAGATTTCCAATAGCAGGGACAGATATAAATCGCCTGATATGATGGCGATAGGCAATAGGTTCGTTATGAATCTGGAAGAGGCACGGGAAAGACTACTACTACATATTGGCCGTGAGATACACGATGAGAGGGTGCTCGATGCTATGCGCCGGGTGCCACGGGAGAGTTTTGTGCCTCAGGCAGAGCATCACCTTGCCTACGAGGACAGGCCACTGCCCATCGGCGAAGGACAAACCATCTCTCAGCCATTTATCGTCGCCCTGATGACCGAGGCACTGAATCTCACTGGAACGGAAAAGGTCCTGGAGCTAGGCGCTGGAAGTGGCTATCAGGCAGCCATCCTTGCTGAACTGGCAAGAGAGGTAATCACAGTGGAGCGGCTACAAAGCCTCGCCGACACTGCCCGACAGACCCTGGCTAGTCTGGGCTACACCAACGTAAAGGTGTACCTCGCCGAAGAAACCATCGGCTGGCAAGATGAGGCACCCTATGAAGCAATCATGGTAACCGCTGGTGCGCCACAAATTCCCCCGAAGCTACTCGAACAGCTAGCGGTAGGCGGTCGTATGGTCATCCCTGTTGGCTCTATGTGGGATCAGGACCTGCTGCAGGTAACCAAGCAGAAGAAAGGATTCACCATTAATAATCTGACCCCCTGCCGCTTTGTACCCCTTATCGGCGATGGGGCATGGAGCGATGATTAGCAGAGCGGAGTCCTACGAAGTTTTAGAGCCAGCTTAGGAGGTTCCCTTGATATGTCGCGGCCAAAGGCCTATAACGATGAGCGCTCCCAGCCCAACACCAGCGATAATAGCGCCAACCCAATCCAATAGACACAGCACAGTGACGATGACCCCGGATAAGAGCACCCCCAGGCAGATTGACATCAAGGCGTCCCAAAATCTCAGCCCAAGCATAAAAGCAATTATCGAGCCGGTCCAGGCGCCTGTAACCGGCAGAGGGATGGAAA
>CAZYLE010000079.1:0-7477 GCA_964648675.1 uncultured Dehalococcoidales bacterium | reverse complement strand
CTCTTGTGAGGCTTGGCATCACGCCCTAATAAAATCCCCCTTTGTAAAGGGGGATTTAGGGGGATTTTAGATTCTCACAATCATCTCTGATGTTATCCTTCTTAGTCGCGTGAGCTCTTTTAATCAGGGCGGTCTTTCCGCATTAATCATACCCTTTCCTATTACAAACCAACAAAATCCCCCTTGCCCCCTTTAAAAAAGGGGGTAAGATTGTGAACCCTTTAGAAAGGTGGTAGGGTGGTAAGCCCTCTGGAAAAGGGGGGATTGTGATAAAATCTTTAAAAAGATGGATATGGTGGTAAACCCTTTAAAAAGGGGGAAAAGATGTGTGTAATGGTAAGCTTTGAAGCCCTTGACAGAGGCAACTAAGCTACCTAAAGTGTCCATTGCTAAGGCGTGCCAGTGGTTAGTGACTGCACCCGCATGAATCAGTAGGGAAAAGAAGGCTGGCAAATGCTTAGGTTGGAGCTATAAACAGGGGCTTTCGGGCACTAGACAATCTCGCACTTTGAGGAGGTAATCAAAAAATGAGGCTAAAGGACAAAGTAGCAATAGTAACCGGCGCCGGCACACTAAGACCCGGGATGGGTAACGGAAAGGCGACAGCTATCCTGTTTGCCAGGGAAGGAGCTAAAGTGGTTGCCGTTGACCGAAGCCTTGATGCCGCTGAGGAAACAGTCAAAATCATTGAGAACGAAGGCGGTGAGGCCATGGCAGTGCGGGCAGATGTTACCGAGGAGTCAGACGCCAGGAATCTGGTGGAGGCGACAATTTCCAGGTACGGCAAGCTGGATATACTATTCAATAATGTTGGTATCGGTTCAGGTAGTACTGGCCTTAGGGTTACCGGCGAAGAATGGGATGCTGTTATGGATACCAATGTCAAGAGCATAGTGCTCGTCTGTAAATATGCCGTTCCTGAGATGATAAAGAATGGGGGTGGCGCGATAGTAAATAATGCCTCTATGGCGGCGTTTTTTTCGCATGCCATTTATGCCTATGCCGCCTCCAAAGCTGGAGTTGTCGCTTTGACTAGATGCCTTGCTGTCGGGCTGGCAAAATACGGCATTAGGGTGAACTGCGTGGCCCCAGGTTTTATCGATACGCCGATGGTTGCGCATATAATGGATGAAAAACGCATTCGCAATGTTGAACAGAGAGTGCCCCTCAAGCGACATGGCAAGGCAGAAGAAGTAGCTTATGCTGTGTTGTTTCTGGCGTCGCCTGAGGCATCATTCATAACTGGACAGACCATTGCGGTTGATGGTGGGCTCTCGGCATATTAGGACACGCATAATCGAAAATATTTAAGGAGGTAAAATGCCACGCGTTAGCTTAGTGGAGAAAGACCAGGCTGAACCCAAGGTAAAACAACTATATCAAAGTGTAGAAAATCATGGCTCCAAGGTTCTTAACCTGTTCAAGGTAATGGGCCATTGTCCCTACATAGGCCTCAACTTCCAGCGCCTTGGCAATTCGATACTTCTAGGAGAAGTGCTATCGCCCAGGCTACGGGAGCTAGCCATCCTCCGTGTTGGCAACCTCGCCGGAGCCGAATATGAGTTCAAGCAGCATATTCCTCGGGCACTGGAGGCCGGGGCTAGCAAGAAGCAGGTTGATGAGATCTCGGATTGGGCTAGCTCGGCCGCATTCAACGATCAGGAGCGGGCGGTACTACAGTATACCGACGAGGTGGCGCAGCACATTGGGGCGGCAGACGACACGTTTGCCAAGCTCCGCAGCTTCCTGAGTGAGCACGAGATTGTTGAGCTGACGACTGCCATTGGCTATTACGGAATGGTATGTAGAATCCTCGTTGCCCTCCAGATTGAATTAGAGCCTGAGCCATGATTGATTCAGTGGTTGAGAAAACCCCTGCATAGCGTCGTAGGGTGGGTGGAGCGAAGCGAAACCCACCGTAATGTAAAGTGGTGGGTTTGCCACCTTGTGGCAGCACCCACCCTACTTTGGCAACTTTGTGTCGCATCATGTGTAAGGTGTTCAACACCGGTTTTCCCTCGCCTTCAGAATATACCAGATAACCCACAGTACCAGTAGATAACCGCTAATACCCGCCAGAAGGAGCAAGGTGGCTATTATTGGGCTGAATGGCAACACACACTGAGGGGATGGTATAAAGCGGACGAAGTGGATGACACCAGCAGCAGCACTGGCCGTAACTGTCACCGTTACCCATATCTTGAAAAACAGATTACTTAGCTTTTGGCGACTGGGCCTGATAATGATGTAAAGGATGAGTGAATAGGTATTAAGAACAGCGAGTACGAGCAAAATGATGAGGGCTCGGGCATCCGCCGGCATGGGATTACTGGCAGCCCAGCCGAGGCGAACGGCGCCAGCCAAAAAAGCAAGCGTAATCGTTGCTACAGCCCAGATTCTAAATGTGGAATAACTCATCTCAGTCTCCTGCAAAAGGGTTTCATGTGAACCAATGATACAATGAGGCGGCGGGACTGGACAAGTTGGCCGGTGGGCGCACGTTATTGCGGCATCACAAGGGCAATGAAGGGCACAACCAATCGCCTTATGAAATTTACTTCGGCGAACCGCTCGTAAACACAAAGATATCTACGGGAATAAGGACTCCAACGCCCAGAGCTTATTTAGTAATCTTGCCTTGCGCGTTTATGCCTAATGTGGCGCAGATTTCTTAGCTAGGCCGCAGCCTTGAGCTGTATGACTAAAAAACCTCACTATCGCTGGTTGACAGCCACCTACAATAGGCATAGCATGGCTGCTGGATTGGAAGATGGCTGGGCATGGCCCTATAAATAGCTGAAATGGAAAGTCTGGGGCTGTTCGTACAGGCTTCGAACCGCTATTAGCACAGGTACATAACCTCAAAGGAATGCACTAGGGTTTGACCATCGGCGAATCTCAACGGCGCCTCATACTCTACGGTGCCAATCTTGTTGAGCCAGAGGATGAGTTTCATCTCTATCTAATCCTGTTGTACAATGATGTCCGCAAAGTTGCTGACTCAGTCATGATAAAGGAACCAAAGATGCCCAAAAACAGGGTGCTTTTGACCGGCGCATCGGGGTCTATGGGCGGTGAAGCCTTCAAAGAGCTGCTTAGGAGAAAAGAACGGTACGATATCGTACTTCTGCTCAGACCTTCGAAGCAAAACAAGAAAGCCTTCACGAAATATGAGGGCCAGGAAGGAATAAAGATTGTTTGGGGAGATCTATGCAATTTCGATGATGTACTGGAGGCTGTCAGCGGAGTAGACTACGTCCTTCATCCGGCCGCTCTCATCGCCCCCGAAGCAGATAAGAATCCGCCACTTTGTACAAGGATCAACTGCGGCGGCACTGAGAACATAATCGCTGCGATCAGGCAGCAACCGAACAACGGCGACGATGTCCGCCTCGTATATGTCGGCTCTGTAGCTGAATACGGCGACCGGCTTTCGCCGATTCACATGGTCAAGGTTGGCGACCCTCTAAAACCAAGTGTTGGCGACTTCTATGCCACGACGAAAATAGCCGCAGAGAGAGCAGTCATAGAATCAGGCTTGAAATACTGGGCTGTAATGCGACAGACTTACATTGCTATCCCCAATGCATTGTCCCTCCTTGATCCAATTCTATTCCACCAGCCCGTTAATACTCACATTGAACTCATAACCAGCGAGGACGCGGGATACGGGCTTGTCCAAACAATAGAGACCCCCGATGAGTTCTATGGAAGAGTGTACAACATGGGGGGTGGCCCCTCATGCAGGGTTGTCTTTAAGGACTACCTCGAGCGTATGATGAGGTTCTTTGGTCTGTCGGACTACAGAAAGATAATGCCACTTAACTGGTTCGCTCTAAGGAACTTCCATTGCTGCTGGTATGCGGATAGCTGGGTTCTTGATGAATATCTAGGTCACTGGCGGCATTCGCTTGAGGACCACTACAAGGAAGTTCAAGCTGCTACACCGTGGTATCTCAAATTCGGCGCACGGCTGACTCCCGCTTTTGTCGTTAAGGCATACATGAAGACAATGGCGCATCCATTTAAATGGATAGAAAATAACGATGTGGAAAAAATCAAAGCATTCTTCGGTAGCCGCCGAGCTTGGGGAAATGTCCCCGATTGGGAGCATTCCGTATATGCGGAACAGAAGGAGTCAATTGACTTCCTACCAGGCGTTCGAGAAAAGGAAAGCGAAGATAACACAATCAGAGGCATGCAAGAATTGGCCATTTCGAGAGGCGGACAATGTCTCTCAACAGAGTTCGTTGATATCAAAACAAAGCTCAAATGGAAATGCGCTTTCAGACACGAGTGGGAGGCTACACCCAGGCTCCTGAAGGCAGGACACTGGTGCCCAGAGTGTGCTCCTCCGCCATGGGACTACGACACTAAGGCCAAGGTTGACCCGGCCCTAGCCGCGATCTACTACAACAATCATGATAGGAGCGAATACCAAAAAGTTGATTGGTTATACTGCCCCAACGAGTAGTGATAGAGTTGCATTGTTCACGTGCTGTGGGTATAGACTATGGTTGCTGGTGTGTCGCTGGCGATATGGAACAGGAGGCGGGGAACGGAGAGGGCACGAGGCCGCTAGTCTGCTAGTAATTTAGGCTCATGTTTTGTTTAGGGGCTGAAGGCAGGCTATATAGCTATGAACTTTTAATCTGCTGCGCCAACTAAGACGGTCTAGACCTTGCTATGCGGGGCTATGCGAACAAGATCTGTAGGGTGGGTGGAGCGAAGCGAAACCCACCGTTATCGAAGGAGGTGGTGGGTTTGCCCCGTTGGGGCAGCACCCACCCTACTTTAGCATTCTATAACATAAAGAGACCTCTGGAAGATGGTAGCCCTGAGCTAGTTTACTATCCTTGCCTTCTGTATTTGCGCTTAATGTAGCGCTCCAACACATCGAGGCCTTCTCATAGCGAGGTTAAAGACTAGCACTACATCGCTAAACAATCCTCAGCTGGTTGACAGCCACCTACAATAGGCATAGCATGGCTGCTGGCGTGGAAGATGGCTGTGACTGGCCATATCCATAGTACTTTCATTTCTTAACAAATCTCAAAGCGGAGGGTGAACATGAAACAGGGGGTAAAGTGGCATCATTTGCCCTATGACGAATACAGGCTGCGCATGGATAAGGCAAGGCAGCTTCTGAATAAGCATGGCCTGGATGCCTTGCTGCTGTTCTCTCCCACAAGCTGGTGGTATTACGGAGGGTGGACCGATGCCGCCCAGATGCACAACGACTGCTGGCGTTCGGCGATGATCGTGTGTGCCGACCGCGACCCCGTGGTGGTGGCGCACAATGCATTCCAGTCCACGCTGGCGCTCAACACCTACATCGAGGACATGCGCCTGTGGACCGAGCTGTCAAGGCGACGCCCCAACGCCTTCTGGCCCTTGTTCTTTAGCACAATCGAAGACCTCGGCCTGAGCAACGGGGTCCTGGGCGTGGAAACCGGGCCTGATATAGACACCTATCTCTCCTTCGACGAATACCAGGCGCTGCACAAGGGGCTGCCACGGGCGAAGGTGGTCAGCGCCGACCCGGTCATCTGGGAGCAGCGGATGGTGAAGACCCCTTACGAGGTGGAGGCCATTGGCGAAGGCTGCCGCCGTGCCTGCGCTGTGGTCAGGGCGGCACTGGAGGCGATACGACCCGGGGTAAACGAGCTTGAGGTTCACCGCGCGTTCTGGAAGGCAGCCGCTGAGCAGGGACTGCTCACCTCGCCCAACGTGTCCACCTGGCTGTGCTGGTCGAGCAATCCAGGGGAGGCTGGCGGCGTGATGCGCTGGATAACGCCCCCGGTTGACCGGGTCATTCAGGTAGGAGACCAGGGCATCTGCGATTGCGGACCATCCTACAAAGGGTATCAGTTCGACTTTCAGCGCACCTTCTACGTCGGCGACCCGCCGCAGAGACAAATCGACCTGTACAATATAGCCAGGGAGGGCTTTCTCGAGACCATCGCCAGTATAAAGCCCGGCATCCGCATCTGCGATATCTACCACGCCGCCGTGGAGAACATTCAGAAGCGAGACCTACAGCAGAGGCCGGTGGTCGACTTCATGGGGCATGGGTCGGGGCTGGCCAACCACGAGCCGCCGTGGATCAGGGCGGATAACGTGACTGTGGTCCAGCCGGGAATGGTGCTGTGCATTGAGCTTGGTGCTTTCGATCGAGATGGTGAGGTCGTTGGGGGAATGCCCGAAGACATCATCCTGGTAACCGATGAAGCCAACGAGAATCTGACCCGCTACCTGCCGCACGACCTGTGGATCGCAAAGTAGCCACTGCAGGCGAAGTGCACCACGGGTGTGGGCTGCAAGATGTCGTTCATTAACGCCAATAGGTTCATTCTTATAAATCGTGCTCTACTACAGACGACGACTGTGCTATACTGGTCAGGAAAACGACGAGAGGAGGTAATATAAATGACCCTTTCCCAATTTTCGCTCGATGGTAAAGTAGCTTTGATAACCGGCGGCAGCCGTGGCATTGGACGAGCTGTTGCTTTGGGTTTTGCTGAGGCTGGCGCAGATGTTGCCGTGGCTAGCCGCAAACTTCCCGACCTGGAAAAAGTAGCCGAGGAGATAAGGGGATTGGGAAGGAAGTCTCTGGCAGTGGCAGCTCATATGGGCAGGATGGAAGATATCAGTAATCTAGCGAGCAGGGTCAAGGAGGAGTTTGGCAGGATCGATATCCTGGTGAATAACGCTGGTGCTAACCCGGTGATGGACTCCGCGCTGGATATAGAGGACAGAGCATGGGACACCATTATGAACCTCAACTTGAAGGGGCTGTTCTTTCTCAGCCAGGCGGTGGCCAGGGTGATGAAGGAGCAGGGTGGAGGCAGGATTATCAACGTTTCCTCGGTAGCCGGCCTCAGAGCTGGCACATTGCCGGTCTATTCCATAAGCAAAGCCGGCGTAATCATGGCAACCAAGGTTATGGCACAAGAATGGGCCAAGTACAACATCAGGGTTAATGTTATAGCGCCGGGGCTGCTGAGGACACGCTTCAGCGAAGCCCTGTGGAATAACCCGGAGATCCTGAAGGGCGCGGTGAGTAGCACTGCGATGAAACGAATAGGCGAACCTGAGGAAATGGTGGGAACGATGATATACCTGGCCTCTGATGCCTCTAACTACGTAACCGGGGCGGTTATCAGCGTTGATGGCGGGCAGGCTATTTAGGGTAAGGTATGGGTAATTTTTCTTATGAGAATGAGGCCCTGCAGTAATCTTGGTGAAAATGGGGCTATAATAATTTAAGGAACAGAGGAGGATTAGCCATGGCAGTGAAGACTTTCGACGAGTATTACAGCCGATTGAAGAAGATGAAAAGAAACATGTATATGGGTGGTGAGAAAATAGGCAGGGATGATGAAAGGATTGCTGGACAGCTACGTGTTATAAAAGAGACGTATGACCTGGCGAATAACAAGGACTGGGAGGAGCTATGCACTACGACTTCACATCT
>CAZYLE010000078.1:0-7555 GCA_964648675.1 uncultured Dehalococcoidales bacterium | reverse complement strand
TTTTTTTACCTCTCCCTCGAAGGGAGAGGGCAAAGGTGAGGGTGAAGCTCCCCCTCCCTCTAACTCCTCCGATACATCGGAGTCCGATGAGTCGGACCTCACTCAAGGGGAGGGAGTATTTTACTCCCGGCAGGTTGGAGCATCTGCTCCAACCTACTCAAGATGTTCCAACAGACCTCCTGTTTCAACCAGGGTCTTTCAGGCCCGAACCAAGTCTGTTTCTAAGGATGCACATAGCGCTTTGAGCGCTCCGCCTCGCTTGACAGTTTGTAGAAGTCTGCTATCCTACCCGTGCTGGTTTCAATTGCCAGTCTCGAAGTTATGAGGCGGCCTTTATACACAGGCTACAAAGAAAGGGGTACGGTCATGCAATATCGACAGATAATATATGAGCCGGGGAAGGTGGCCCGAGTGAAGCTCAACAGGCCACAATATCGCAATTGCTTGAGCCGGATATTGCTTGAGGAGCTGGATGATGCATTCAGGCAAGCGGTCAATGATGACGAGGTGCGGGTTATCGTGCTTTCCGGGGAGGGTGACAATTTCTCGTCTGGTCATGACCTGGGGACTCCAGAAGAGCTTGCCGACCGCCAGGAGCGGGGTTACATGGCCGATCCGAAGGATAGCAAGAGCCGATATGAAAGGATGAGGGACCTGTACGTGGAGAAAAGCCTGCGCTGGCGCGCCCTGCCCAAGCCGACCATCGCCATGGTGCAAGGATACTGCATCTTCGGCGCTTGGATCGTTGTCTCGTCCATGGACCTCATCTTCGCCTCGGAGGACGCGCTGTTCCTGCCAGCGCACGTCCAGTATTTCTCAGCACCATGGGACGTGGGGCCACGCAAAGCCAAGGAGCTTCTATTCGAGCACCGCTTTATGACTGCGCGTGAAGCATATGAGAGCCACTTCGTGAATCATGTGTACCCGCGAGACAAACTGGAGGAGGAGGCACTTGCCTACGCTAATCGAGTGGCGGAGAACGACCCGTTCCGCCTGCGCATGACCAAGTTCTCCGTCAATCACATGATGGATGCCATGGGCTTCACTACCGAGGTGGAGACAGCGTATCACACATATTTCTTGAGGGCACAAAAGGAGTGGGTCGAGAGTGAATACGCGGAAAGCCGCGCTATTGCCAGCGTTGACGTAGCTCTGAGGAATCTCAAGCTGAGCCAGGGCTATCGGCAGGCAGAGGCATAATGGCTTAGTAAGATAGGTGAGCCTACACTATAAAAATCGCCTGTTTCACTTCGGGTTGGCAGCGCACAGCTTTCCTTGAGCGGAGCAAAAAAGGTGGTACTGATTCGAAGCATTTCCTACCACTCGGTTGAATCTAGATTTGGCCTTGCGCCCCTCTCTTGCTTGTCCCGCTTACCAGGTTCTGGGAAGTCCCAGGCCGACGTTGGCGACGATGTTCCTCTGGATCTCCGACGAGCCAGCGGCGATGTTTGTACCGGGGGCGCGCTGATATGCACTCTGCCACCGACCTGTCATTATCGCCCATCTGGAATTGGCGACTTGGCCATAAAGCCCAAAGACCTGGCAGGCTATACTGTCAAACCTCTGCGATAGCTCGCTGGCGTAGACCTTGGACGCCGATGCCAGATGCGCCGCCGGCAAGAACTCGCCCTTTTCCTGTGACCACGCTATCCTATACGCTAGGGCGCGTCCAGCCTCGATCTCTATTGAGAGCTGGGCCAGCCTGTGACGGATAAGGTGGTTATCAGCCATGGTCTTGCCATTCCACTCGATCTCCCGGCATGCGGCTATCAAGTCATCAAGGCCACGCCTCACGCCAGCGAAGCTGTTGGCACCGGACCTCTCGAAGTTCATCGTTGCTCGCGTTACCCGCCAGCCATCGTTCTCCTCACCCACGCGGTTCTTCACCGGCACATGTACATCGTCGAAGTACACCTCGTTGAACAGGTGAGACCCCTCCATGCTACGAATAGGGCGCATGGTGATCCCGGGAGTTTTCATCTCCACCAGCAGGAAGCTCAGGCCACGGCTCCGCTTTTCCTCTGGATTGGTCCTGGCCAGCATGAAGCACCAGTCGGCGTGGTGGGCGTTGCTGGTCCAGGTCTTCTGGCCGTTCACCACATACTTGTCGCCGACCTTCACGGCGCGGGTGGTTAGCGATGCCAGGTCCGAGCCAGCGTTGGGCTCGCTCCACCCCTGGCACCAGTATATCTCAGCGTGGGCGATTGGTGGGAGGTGCTGCTGCTTCTGTTCCTCGTTGGCTGTGGCAAGGAGGGTGGGCCCTATCATGCCAACGCTGATTATGTCGCCGGCAGGTACCCGGTGGTATCCCATCGCCTCGCTGTAGATGAGCTGCTCGACTATGGGGGCGTTTACCCCACCGTATTCCTTGGGCCAGTGGCGTACCAGCCACCCCTTCTTCGCCAGCCTCTCGTGGGTCCTCTTGGTAAACTCCCAGCCCTCATCGGAATACTGAAACTCCATCGATGTCTCCCAACCTGGCGGGGCATCCTTCATTAGTTCCTCTGCATATTCCTCGAATTCCTTCCTCAGCGCCTGCTGCTCTGGGGTAAGCTTGAAATCCATGCTTTACACCCTCCCTTCGCCATGGTCGGACTGCGTATTATAATACTGGAAGGGATTTTGTATGAAAAGGTGTACCGCATGAAAGAAGAAAAGGTACTCGGAAGGCTGTCGTAGAATCGGAGTAGGTTGCCACGATTATATCGGGGTGCTCCAACACCCCACAAGCAAAATCCTCCCGCCCCTGGAGGGAGGGAGTTAAAGGGATGGGGAGCTTCGCCCTTACCCTTTCCCTCTCCTCGCCAGTCTGCAGACTGGTGGGGTCTGTAGGTGTCACCCAGCAGTACAAATCGGGGCTGGTGGATGTGAAGGGACAGGGCTGATTTTCTATTGAAGAACTACCCCTGCTGTGCTAAGATGCCATAGAGAATGGGTGTCTTGGTAATGCCGGATTTTGAGCTTTGTGTAGATATCGATGAGCCATTCCAGGGATATCTGGATGAGGGGTGGCTCAGGCACGTGGTAGCTGAGACGCTTGCCGTGGAGGGGGTGAATTCTCCGGCTGAGCTTGGCCTGGTGGTCACCGATGATGAGAGAATTCGCCAGCTAAACAAAAGCTATCGCGGAGTCGATGAAGCCACCGATGTACTGTCCTTCGCCCTGCTTGAAGACTCGGATGACTCGTTTGTTAACCCTCCCGATGGCATTCTCCATCTTGGCGAGGTTATACTGTCATATCCTCGAGCGGTGGTTCAGGCTGAGGAGCATCGTCATCCGGTGAAAAGTGAGCTGGCGCTGCTATTGGTTCATGGGGTGCTTCACCTCCTGGGCCATGAGCATGAAGAGCCTCACGATGAAGCCAGGATGAGGGCTGAGGAGGAAAGGGTATTAGGGGCGCTGGCATTATGACCGACTATTATGAGATGCCCCCCTACAGGCCGCCCACAGAGGCCTATAGCCTGCTCATAAGGGTTACCAGGAATTGTCCCTGGAATAAGTGTGAGTTTTGCAGTATGTACAAGGGGACCAAGTTCGAGCTAAGGACGGTGGAGGAAGTAAAGGATGATATAAGGGCAATGCGGAAAGTCTCCGACGCGATAAGGGACTGGGCCTGGAGGAATGGGCACGGCGACAAGGTGGGAATGCTAGCAAGGGCCAATGGCATTCTGTGGCTCAATGAAGGGGTGGTGAAAAATGTCTTCCTCGCCGACTCTAACAGCGTTATCATCAAAGCAAACGACTTGGCCGAGATCGTCAGGTTCATCTATGAGACCTTCCCCACTGTGGAGAGGGTTACCAGCTATGCACGGGGGAAAACTCTGAAGAAAAAAACCCCCGAGGAGCTCACAACGCTGCGGGAGGCGGGGCTTACCCGGTTGCACGTAGGGCTGGAGACGGGCGATGATGAGCTATTACTCTATGTGCAGAAAGGGGCCACCGCCGACGAGATGGTGTTGGGAGGCAGGAAGGCTATCGAGGCCGGTTTTGAGCTCTCGGAGTATGTAATGCCCGGGCTTGGGGGAAGGGAGCGCTGGGAGCAGCATGCCCTGGGTACCGCCAGTGTGTTAAACGCTATCAATCCCCACTTTATTCGCCTCCGCACCTTTGGGGTGGCGCCAGGAACCCCTCTTGAAGAGAAGCACCGGCGAGGTGAGTTCACCATGCAATCGACGGAAGGATTGCTCATCGAGGTGCGTACGCTGATCAAGGCTCTCGATGTAAATTCCGATTTCGTGGTCAGCGACCATGTGATGAACCGTTATATGTGGGGGGCCGATGGCAAGCTTCCCCAGGATAAGAACAGGATGCTTGAGACCATAGACAGCTTCTTGGGGAAGGTCAAGACTATTCCTAGTGTCCAATTTAGATTTGCTGAGTGAGCTTTCTTGGAACATTTAGCGCACGATATTGAGAGGGTGTTTGACAATGTAGTTGCCCAATTATTACCTGCTTCGCAGCATTGGGCTACCTTGCCTGATGAATCAGGCAACTACAGAAGTTTGGCGTTGATGTGTAAAAGCAGCACCAAAGATTTTGGAAAGTTAGTACAAGGATGAACTAATGACATCGCAGGTGTTCTACCGCAAGTGGCGCCCCCAGACATTTGCCGAGGTGGTGGGGCAGGAGCATGTTACCACCACCCTGTTGAATGCCCTTCACACCGGGCGGGTGGCTCATGCATACCTTTTTTGCGGCCCCCGAGGCACGGGTAAGACCTCCACCGGGCGCATCCTGGCCAAGGCGGTAAACTGCCTCCAGAGCGGCGATGGGGAGCCCTGTAACGCCTGTGCCTCGTGTCAGGCGATCGCCGAGGGACGGTCTATGGATGTGATAGAGGTCGATGCAGCTAGCAATCGGGGCATCGATGAGGTGCGCGACCTCAGGGAGAAGGCCAGGTTCGCCCCGGGCATGGCACGGTATAAGGTATACATCATCGACGAGGTCCACATGCTCACTGAGCCGGCAGCCAATGCCCTGTTGAAAACCCTGGAGGAGCCTCCGCCTCATGTCCGCTTCGTGCTGGCGACCACTGAGTCTCATAAGGTGCCCGCCACAATCCTGTCCCGCTGTCAGAGGTTCGATTTCAGGCGTATTCCACAGGCTGCCATGGTGTCAAGGCTTGAGCGAATATGCCAGCAGGAGGGGATTCACATTGATGATGCATCGCTAAAGCTCATCGCCAGAAGCGCCACCGGCTCCATGCGAGACGCCGAGAACCTGCTGGAGCAATTGGTTGCCTACTATGGCTCCGAGATTGACATCGGCCAGGTTCAATCGATATTGGGTATCACCGGTGATGTACGAGCCCAGGAGTTAGCAAAGCATATCCTTAGTAAGGATGTCGCTGCCGGTCTTCAAACGATAAATAGCATCGCCCAGGACGGCCTGGACCTGCGGCAATTGAATCGGGAGATGATGGAGTATCTAAGGGGGCTGCTTCTGGTCAAGGCGGGCGCCCCTGAGGCCGTCGAGATCAGCCCTGAGGTGCTGGCGGAGATGAAAAGCCTGGGCAACACCGTCTCCATGGAGCAAATTTCAAAGGCGCTCAAGCTATTTCGACAGGTGGACCTTGAGTTCGACGGTTTCTCCACGCTGCCTTTGGAGCTGGCCCTGGTGGAGTGTGCTCTGTCCGGAGGTGAGGAAGCACTAAAAGTTGAGAAGGCAGCTCCAACAAAGAAAGCGCCCGTTCGTGCGTCAGCAGAATTGAAGGAAACTCCGGCTGCTCTACGTGCGCTGGAGGAAGCCAGGATGCCTGCGGTGGAGGTGGTTGAGGAAGTTCAGGAAGTCCCCCTGCCGGAATTGAGCAACGATATCGCCTACTTCCGTAGCCGCTGGAAGGATGTCGTCAATGCGACCAAGGGTATGGGCTCAAGCGGCAACCTGGATGCATTGTTGAGGAGTGCCTGCGAGCCGGTGGCCTTGGAAGATGATACGATTGTCCTTGGTTTCTATTACGGGTTCCATATGGAGAAGATAGAAGACCCCAAGTATCGCCACATGGTGGAGAGTAAGGCAAGCGAGATCTTTGGGAAACCATATAAGATACGTTGCATTCTCACCGGGCGAGGGAAGAAACCCCCGGAGCAACAGAATAAATCCCAGGGGCACCTTGTCGATGAGGCGCTCAAGATGGGAGCCAGGATCGTTGAGGAGGGAGATGAATGAATAAAAATCTCATGCGTCAGGCCCAACAACTCCAGGCGAAGCTGGAAAAAACGCAGGAAGAGCTGGCAAACACTACCGTGGAGGCAAGCTCAGGTGGCGGGGCAGTAACGGTGGTGGTCACTGGCCAGCAAGAGATTAAGTCGGTGAAGATATCGCCAGAGGTGATGGATGCCGAGGATGTGGAGATGCTGGAAGACCTGGTGATGAGCGCGGTAAACGAAGCACTGAGGAAGTCCCAGGAGCTCGCCGCCAGCCGCCTCGGTGCCCTCACCGGTGGGCTCAAGCTCCCCGGCCTGACATAGCGGGAGGCCACATTTGGACATCGATTTTGTGCCTACTGCCGAGCCCGTGTCCCGGCTCATCGAGGAGTTCCACAAGCTGCCGGGCATCGGCCCCAAGACCGCCCAGCGGCTCACCTACTTCCTCATTCGCATGCCCGAGGAGGAGGCGCGCTCCCTGGCTGAGGCTATCCTGGCGGTAAAGGACAACATTGTCCTCTGCTCTACCTGCCAGAACATCACCGACTCTGACCCCTGCGTCATCTGCCGCGGGGAAGGACGGGACCGCACCAAAATCTGCGTAGTCGAGGAGCCGCTTGATATCCTCCCCCTGGAGCGCACCAGGGAATACAACGGGCTTTATCACGTGCTCCATGGCGTCATATCCCCTATGGACGGCATCGGCCCTGATGACCTCAAGATCAGGGAACTGCTGGCCAGGCTACAGGATGGCGTGGTAACCGAGGTCATACTGGCCACCAACCCCAATCTCGAGGGGGAGGCTACGGCGATGTACATCCAGCGCCTGATTGCTCCCCTGGGGATAAAGGTGAGCCGCCTCGCCCGCGGGCTACCCTTCGGCGCCGACCTGGAGTACGCCGACGAAGTCACCCTCACCCGAGCCCTCCAGGAGCGCCACGAGGTTTAGCATAACCAGAAACTCGTCTAACTGTGTATTAGACGTAGCGCTCGCTGTGGGATAAGAAAGCAAAAGGAGGGGGAAATGGCGCTTGTACCAGCTTTTGAAATAGGCTTGTGGAATGCCTGGATTCTTATAATTCTCTTTCTGCTTGTAATGTATGGTCTGAGCTATTTGATTGTCAATAAGAAAGCAGCGCTGTTCGCTTGGCCCCCATATAGTAAACGAGAGAAAATGGTCCTGCGTATCTCCATGGTGACTCATTTCGTTTCGTGGGTCTACTGTATTTTCTTGCCATTGAAATTAGGCACAGCCTGGCTCTATACCGGGCTACTCATTTATTTGGTGGGTATGATTTTTATTACCATGGCAACACTGCATTTTGCCACCACTTCGCTGGACAAACCAAACACAAAAGGGGTGTATCGCATTTCGAGGCACCCCATGTACTTTGGCTGGTTATTGGTAC
>CAZYLE010000077.1:5582-7621 GCA_964648675.1 uncultured Dehalococcoidales bacterium | reverse complement strand
GCAGCTATTTAGCATCGCTAGCAGGGCGGTGAGCCCGCCAAAGCTAGCTCCATAGCCCACACTGGTGGGCACCGCAATCACCGGCACCGCCACCAGCCCGCCGACCACGCTGGGGAGTGCCCCCTCCATGCCAGCTACCGCTACCACCACCTTTGCCTGGCGAAGCTTGGGTAGATGATCGAAAAGACGATGGACGCCAGCAACGCCAACATCGTAGGAACGCTCCACAATATTTCCCATTATCTCCGCAGTGACCACCGCCTCCTCAGCAATCGGTATGTCCGAAGTGCCCCCACATACCACCATGATCCCTGACCGCGAAGGAGCCTCTTTTACCCGATCTATGGTTATCACCCGAGCGATGGGATGGTATGACGCCTCAGGAACAAGCCGGCGCACCGCATCAAAGCAATCCTGCTCGACCTTGGTCACCAGCACACGATCGGAAGTAGAGGCAAGCTGTCGGGCAATTGCTGCTACCTGCTCCGCCGTTTTTCCCAGCCCAAAAACCACCTCAGGGAAACCACACCGCAATTCACGGTGATGGTCGATTTTGGCGAAACCCATCTCCTCATAGGGCAGGTCGATGAGTTGGGCCATGGCATCATCAATGACCACTTCCCCGGATTTCACCTTTAACAATATCTGACGCAGGCGCTCAGTATCGATCTCTCTCCTCCCGATATGGCGCATGAATTATAACATAAGAAAACAACTAGCGCTTGGGGAAGAAAATCTGAGGTCGCGAGCGATGAATCGCTATCTTGTCGATGAAAGATACCGCGGCCTTGAAACGCAGACCGGAAAGACAATCTGTATGGCATTATGTGCTATAATATCGAGCGAAGTTTCGAGAAATGCCAGCGTAGCTCAGCGGTAGAGCAGCGGTTTCGCCATCCCGGGCGCCGCAAGTCGGCAGCATAAGCCATTGGTCAAACGGGTGGCCTGGAAGGGAGCTGATTCAATCGGCCTAGGCCAAGCAGAGGTTCCATTGTCGGCATCGACTGCGCACGACTGAAGGAAGGAGCGAAGAGTGGATTTCAACTATACGGTAGAAGAAGAGGCGTTTCGCGAAGAAGTCAAGAACTGGCTGGCGGAGAACATGAAGGAGTTGCCCGAATGGTGGGGCTGTCGTGATATCGCTAGGCCCGAGATAGACTCGAAAGAGTATCTTGACTTCTGCATCTGGTGGCACCGCAAGCTCTATGCCGCCGGTTTCCTGGGCATCACCTGGCCCAAGGAGTACGGCGGTCGCGGCGGCACCATCATGGAGCAGGTGGTGTTCTACGAAGAGCTGGCCAAGCACCGTGCGCCGAGCCCGTTCAATGTCCATGGGATGGGCTGGATCGCGCCGGCGATGTTGGCCTTTGGCACCGAAGAACAGAAGAAGCATTTCATTCCCCGGATTCTGAATTGCGACGACATCTGGTGTACCCTCTACTCCGAGCCCGAGGCCGGCTCTGACATGGCGGCGGTGCAGACCAGGGCGGTGGAGGACGGCGATGATTTCGTGGTCAACGGGCAGAAGGTCTGGACCAGCGGCGGGCACTACTCCGACTGGGCCGTCCTGCTGGCCCGGACGGACCCGGATGCCTCCAAGCACCGTGGCCTCAGCTATCTGTTTATGAGTATGCGCACCCCGGGCATCACCCTTAGTCCGCTGGTGCAGATCACCGGCCACGCCGACTTCAATGAGACATTCCTCGACGATGTGCGCATTCCCAAGCATCAGATCCTGGGCGAGAAGAACAAGGGCTGGTATGTGGCGACGGCGGCCCTCGAGTTTGAGAGGTCGGGCGCTGGCGCGGCCATACAGCGGGAAAACACGATCGAAGACCTGATAGAGATGGCCAGGAAGACCGAGCGGGACGGGCAACTCCTCTCCGAGAACCCGTTGATCCGTCAGAAGCTGGCGCAGTTGTATATCGAGGTGAACGTTGGCAAATATACAGACCTGCGTGGACTGACCAGGCTGTTGCGGGAGGGGCGGCCCGGCTCCGAAGGCGTTATCAGCCAGCTCATGGGGGTGGAAACAGGGC
>CAZYLE010000077.1:3991-5572 GCA_964648675.1 uncultured Dehalococcoidales bacterium | reverse complement strand
GCAGCTCCTCGCCATGGAGCTTCTGGGCTTCTACAGCCAGTTGATGAGGGGTTCCAAGTACGCCTTTGAGCACGGAAGATGGCAGGAGAGCTTTCTTCAATCGCGGGGGAGCTCTATCGCTACCGGCACCCCTGAAATCAAGAGGAACATCATCGGCATGCGGGTGCTTGGGCTGCCGCAGTCGTATTAGGAAAGGAGTAGAAGTCTATGGACTTTGAACTGGGCGAAGAACAGCTGATGCTGAAGACTTCAGCGCGTGACTTCCTGGACAGGGAATGCCCCAAGCAGCTGGTCAGAGCGATGATGGATGACGCCAAGGGCTATTCGCCAGATTTGTGGAAGAAGATGGCCGAACTGGGCTGGATGGCGTTGGTCTTCCCCGAGGAGTACGATGGCGTCGGCAGCACTTTCGTTGACCTGACGGTGCTGCTGGAAGAGATGGGACGGGCCCTGGTACCGGGCCCCTTTCTCCCGACGGTGGTACTGGCCGGGCGTCCCATCCTGCTGGCGGGCACCGAAGAGCAGAAGAGGCGGTTTCTCCCCGCCATAGCCAGCGGTGATATGCTCATGACGCTGGCCTTCATGGAGCTCGGTGGCAGTCTGGAGGCTTCCGGCATTACGGTGGAGGCAACACCATCGAATGACGACTTCCTTCTCAACGGCACCAAGCTGTTCGTCCCTGACGCTCACGTCGCCGACTACATCCTCTGCGTCACCAGGACCAAGGACGGCCCCGCCCGGGAGGACGGCATCACCCTTTTCCTGGTCGACGCCGCCAGCGCCGGCATCCACACCGAGGTGCTGAAGACCATGACCGGCGAGAAGCTCTGTGAGGTCGTCTTCCGCGATGTGAAGGTGCCTGGAGGCAACATGCTGGGTGAGCTGCACCAGGGCTGGCCAATAGTGCACAGGCTGATGCAGGAGGCGGCCGTCGCCGAGTGCGCCTGGATGCTCGGCGGGGCCAAATGGGTACTGGAGGCTTCGGTGGAGTATGCCAAAGAGAGGGTGCAGTTTGGGGTGCCTATCGGCAGCTTCCAGGCCATCCAGCACAAGTGTGCCAACATGGCTGTCGAAGTAGAGGGAGCCACCTCCATCACCTACTATGCCAGCTGGGCAGTCGCCGAAGATGACCCTGGCCTGCCCCTCGCGGCTTCCATGGCCAAGGCCTGGTGCAGCGATATCTATACGCACGTGGCGGCTGAGGGTATTCAGATTCATGGCGGTTTCGGTTTTACTTGGGACCATGACATGCACCTCTATCTCAAGAGGGCCAAGGCCTGCGAAGTTGCCTTTGGCGACGGTGATTTCCACCGCGAAAAGGTAGCCCAGCTGCTGAATATCTAGACGAATCGGGTTCTGGCATCTTCTCCGTTGGGGGCTCTTGAGCGGTCCCGCCGGGCAATTGCGCCCACTACCTGCGATTGGCCGATGCGCAGACGGGGCCGAAGGTGGTCTCGGAGGCCGTTGGGACATAGCTCAGTTGCCTTTACAATGGACACCTACAGCCATATAATCGAGGGTATGCAAAGCGATGCTATGGCGCTGTTAGACGAGGTGTTACCCGCAGGCATAAATGGCATG
>CAZYLE010000077.1:0-3981 GCA_964648675.1 uncultured Dehalococcoidales bacterium | reverse complement strand
CGATTCTGACCGCTGGCTGTGCCTAGCATATCCCATGCCGCCGACATCTCGCCGACAAACTCGCCACCACCCATCGTAATCAGGCGCGACGCGGCGGTCCGGGTCTGGCCTGCTCTGCGCACCAGGCAGTCCCAGGCAGTACTCGAAATTGCCCACCGGCTTCTATCCAGAGCCCTTCAATAAGATTCCACCGGCCTTTTTAGTAAGGTTTTCCTAAAGCGCAAAGCGAGCTCAATCTTGAACCTCATTTAATAATGAGTTAGGATTTAGACGATGAGCAAGCAAAGCCATGACGTTGATTACGGTAATTGGGTATCGAGAAAATTCATTTACGTTCCAGCCGTAGTGGCAATCATATTTTGGGGATTATCATTTTTGTCATTGTTTTTCCTCGTTGGTACATTCCTCTTTTTAATACCCACGGCTTATTTTATTTATGCTTATATACATTTCTCACCTAGAGGTGGCAACCTTCAGGCGAAGATACTGGATTTGGTACTCAAACAGCTGGTTTGGGACGGAGATGGAAGGCTATTGGACATCGGCTGTGGGAACGGAGCGCTTGCCATTGAGGCGGCAAAATATTATCCGCAAGCTCATATTGTCGGCATAGACTATTGGGGTGAGCAATGGGAATACTCAAAAGAGTCCTGTGAAAAGAACGCCCAGATTTCCGGTGTTTCAGAGCGGACATCTTTTCAGAAAGCTAGCGCAGCGAAACTGCTCTTTACCCATGAGTTCTTTGATATAACAGTGAGTAATTTTGTGTTTCACGAAGTGCGAGACGTCAAGGATAAGAGAGCACTCATTAAAGAAGCCTTGAGAGTTCTCAAGAAAGGTGGGTTATTCGTATTTCAGGATCTTTTTCTGTGGAAGAAAATATATGGTGAAACAGAAGATTTGCTGGCAACAATTCAAAGTTGGGGTATTCAGGAAGTTAATATTGTTGACACGAGTCAGCAAAGCTTCATACCTGGAGCTATGAAACTCCCATTTATGGTCGGGCAAATTGCTATAATTTACGGCAGGAAATGACAGCCACAAAAAGGTTTAATGTGCAGGTAATATTCAAGATGGAAATATTTGTCCCCAACCTCCGAATATGGCATAGCTCTGCTTAGTCTAACTATTCTTTCTTCAAACTAGCCTTTAAACCAGCATCAATCGGACAATACCACTCTTTAGTGTAGTCAACCGTTTTTAATTGCACCCGTTAGATTAGTAGATCAGCACTAATATACCTGCCCAAGGCCCTCCCCAGAGGCTTGTGATCCCGGGATACAGGATGCATACTTATACCAGATTGGTGCTACTCTGCATAGTTCAAGTCACACCCACAGTTAAAATGGGAAAGTCGGGAAAGTTGTTATAAAACCAAAAGTAAGGAGGCGTAAAATGCCAAGGAAAGATGGGACTGGACCAGCTGGAAGTGGACTGCATGATGGATTTGGTAAGAGAGTAGGTGGGAAAGGTCAGACGAGCACGCGAAAAGGGCAAGGAGCCAAGAGTGGAGGCAAAAGAGGCGATGACAACTAGACCGAGTTTCTTGCTGAAGAGAGCTAGGGAAATCTCCCAGACGGAGGGGCTACTGCCCTTAGTCAGACAGGGATTTGTATTCCTGGTAGCACACTTCTTCCGTTATGAGAACTATTACCTCTACGAGCATACAATTGGGGAAAGCGATGAGGCAGACTTTTCACCCAGAGTCCAGGACTTCACCTTTAAGATAGTAACCACCACTCAGCAGGCCGATGAACTGGCTGCTGCCGGCCTTGACTTCGGCTCACATCATCCCAATGAAAGGCGAGGTTTGGAAAAGGGGGCGGTGGCCTTCTGTTTTTTTATTGACGGTGAGCTGGCCCACGTGGGCCGGGTGGCCACGAGTCAGGAAGCTAAGAATAGCTTCGATTCACTTCCTTACCGGGTTGACTTTTCCGGTAAACAGGCGTGTACCGGCGGCACCTGGACTAATCCCAGATACCGGGGGAGGGGGCTAATGGCTTACGGCTTTTATAAGCGGCTTGAGTTTTCAAGAGAGCAGGGAATGAAATCATCGCGGAACGCGGTGGAAGCAGGCAATATTGCCTCGCAAAAGGTGCACAGCAAGTTCGAGCCTGAAGTCTACGCCAGAGCCCGCTATCTCAAAATCTTTGGCTGGAAGTCCTGGAAGGAAACACAAATTACCGGGTCTCCAGCTAGATAATCCGGCAACACCTCCGGCACTGAAAATGAGCGAAGCGACGATAAGAGTGGTCACCGCCCCCGAGGAAATTGATTCTTTAGCTTCCGTCTGGAACAGTCTCCTGGAATTGGGCGGTCATGAGAGTACCATGTATCTTACCCATGATTGGATAGCTACCCGCTGGCGGCATTTTGGTGAGGGGCAGAGATTGAACCTGTTGCTGGTCGAGAGAGACCGCCGGGTCATCGGGATTATACCGCTGATGAGAAACGAGTACCGGCTGGGGCCTTTTAGCCTGGATGCTCTGGAGTCCATAGACGTGACGAGCCGTAATTATGTGGGGCTCATGTCGCCGGAGGATTTGCCGGAGGTAATATCCGCCCTGCTGGACTACCTTAAGAAAAACCTGCACGGGGTTAACCTTATCCTCAGGCTTTCCCTTGTACCTGGCGAAAGCCGGTTCCTCGGTGCGCTCAAAAGCGGACTGGCCCAACTTTCTCAAGATTTGGCCTTTGAGGAAAGGTTCAAAGAGCTCGCACCTTACCTTGACCTGCCAGCAAGCTGGGATGAGTATTTCGGCTCGCTGCGGGGCAAAAGGCGGGGTGACTTGGGGAGAATGTTACGAAACCTGGAAAAGGAACACGGTGCTGTCAGTTTTCAGCAGTGTGGCGCCGATTCTTTGGAAGAAGGGTTAAACCGATTCTTTGAGCTGCACCAAGAGCGATGGCAGGCGGTGGGTATCACCGGCACCTTTGCCGACCCCAGAGTCAAGGAGTTCTACAAGGAAGTAGCCTGGAAGTTCCTCGACAGGGGCTGGCTTCACTTCTACTCTATGAACGTCGATGGCAGGTTGGTGGCGGCCCTGTACGGCTGTATCTTCAAACGGAAGTTGTACTCTTTTACCCTCGCACGCGATATCCGTTATTCCAAGTACAGCGTGGGGCATCTGCACCAGATGCATGTGATAAAGGATGCCATAGGCCGTAACCTGACTGAATATGATTTCCTGAAGGGTGATGAGCCGTACAAGTTCTACTGGACCAAGTCCGTCCGGAGGTACATGCGGGTCACTATTATCAAGAGGGGCTTCCTATCGGCGCTGCGCCTGCAACTGCTGCGCGCCTTTCTGCGGCTCTGGGATGTTAGGCAGTACAGCCTGAGGGAAATTTGCGCTATATTGTCGATAAGAAGAAGAGAGAGAAAAGAACTTGAAAGGATGGGATTAGCCGAGCAATTAGATAAACTAAGGAGAAGTTAAGGCGGTATTATCCTTATTATAGACCTGTCCGCAGCGCCCGTCACCTGTCTCCAGGTTCAGCAGTTTTCTCAGTGCTTTGGGGGGCACAATCTCTCTTCCATTTGCCTCGGCGAGCCTGTGTATTCGACGGATTAGGTCAACATTGCGGGCCAGTCTGGAGGGGCCTTGGTCATACCAGATATCATCTTCCAGCCCAACACTTACCCCCGACCAGCGGCAATGGCGATGGAGTTCATCATCAACTGATAATTGCCGACTCCCCAGAGTCCACAGCGAGTTGGGGGGCAGGTCACGAATCATCACGCCAGCATGTAGCAGGTCGGCTTGGGCACAGGCGATATTACCCCGTGGCAGTGGTTCGTTACGATGGTGACGGGCAGCAGGTCAACGCTCATGGCAAGCGGGCGTGGAAGCGGCATATAACTTTCAGTCAGGGTGGCGTAGTCATTCGGTTGAACAAAATGGCGAACTGTTCAATATTCTGGTATGGGATTTCAGATATTAACAGATTCATTCTTTAAGCGGTCAACGGTGTGCCTGC
>CAZYLE010000076.1:434-7653 GCA_964648675.1 uncultured Dehalococcoidales bacterium | reverse complement strand
GAATTCATCCATGGTAGGCTTGCTATCGGAGAGATGATGGCTCCGCCATTAATCAGGGCGGTTAAGGAAAACATCGACTCAACGAAGACGGTGATCATAGATGTCCCCCCAGGGACGTCTTGCCCTGTTGTGGAGGCGGTGAATGGGAGTGATTTCTGCCTTTTAGTGACCGAGCCTACCCCTTTTGGTCTTAACGATTTAGCCTTAGCCGTGGAGGTCTTGAAGAAGCTGAGTATTCCTTGTGGTGTGCTGATAAACCGCGCTGGGGTGGGGGATAACAAAGTAGAGGAATACTGCAAAGAGGAGAGTATCCCCATCCTGCTCCATATACCGCTAGATATTGAAATTGCTCGTTATTATTCTAAGGGGATCACCTTGGTACAAGGGATGCCTGATTGGCGTCCGGCCTTCCAACGGCTTTTCAAGAGCATATGTGAAATGTCATCAACCCAATATGCCAGAAAGAGAATCTGATAAATCTTGGATAAAGGGTCAGAAAAGGGATTGACTGAAGCTAATATCAACGGATGTTCTCGCACTTCTATTTAGTGTTAACCTTGCTTCTCTTAGTCACAAAGCCATTCTGTTAGGGATTGCGATTGCCTGTTGTTCAATACCCCTGGAGCAAATTCTGCTAAAGATAGAAGCGTTTTGGCAAATGGTTTCTCAGTCCTGGGATAATATGGTAGAATTGTGATGTTGCCCATTTGGGGTTAAACAAATCTCTTAAGGAGGCCTGGATGAAGGAGGCAGATGTAGTAATTATAGGTGGCAGTGCTGCAGGACCTGTTGCCGGGATAACAGTGAGAAGGCACTATAAAGATGCTAGCGTACTGCTTATACGAAAGGAGAACAAGGTCATGGTACCGTGCGGTATCCCCTACATCTTCGGAACCGTTGGTGCTCCAGACAAGAACGTTATCCCTGACGCTCTCCTTTCAAATAATGGTATCGAGTTTATAGTTGATGAGGTGACCTATGTAGATAGGGCATCGAAGACCCTAACCACCAAGGGAGGTGAGGTCGTCGGCTATGAAAAGCTCATCTTGGCTACCGGCTCTGCGCCGGTGCGCCCTCCTATACCGGGTATGGACCTGCAAAACGTGTTCCCCGTGTGGAAGGATTCGGACTTTCTTGGGCAGGCACAACAGATTCTGAGCAAGGCCAAAGAGATAGTCATTATCGGAGGGGGCTTCATCGGCGCTGAAATGGCTGATGAATGCAATAAGATCGGGGACGTTAATGTCACTATAGTGGAGCTACTGCCCCACTGCCTCATGCTTGCTCTGGACGAAGAGTTCTGCTGTATGGCGGAGAGCAAGTTGGAGGAGCGTGGAATAAAAATCATCACCGATGACGGAGTAAGGTCCATCATGGGAGATGGTAAGGTGAGTGCGGTGGAGCTGCAAAGTGGCAATAAGATAAAGGCAGATGTGGTTATCGTTGGCATAGGAGCTGTACCTAATACAGGGCTTGCTAAGGATATGGGCCTGAAGATAGGTGAGGCAAGGGGGATCTGGGTCGATGAGTACATGAGGACGAGCGATGAGAACATCTTTGCCTGCGGCGATTGTGCTGAGAAGTTCTCTTTCTTCACCAAGAAGCCGTCCGGTATGAGATTGGCTTCTATAGCCACTATTGAGGCCAGAATAGCCGGTGCCAATGTCTTTGAGCTTAGAAGGAAGAATAAAGGGGTGATAGGAGTATTTGCCACCGCTTTTGGCGATTTCGCTCTCGCGGCGGCGGGGCTCACGGAGAAAGCGGCAAAGGATGCCGGGTTCGATATTGTAATCGGTGAGGCGGCGGCCGTCGATAAGCATCCAGGCTCGATACCTGGCGCAAAGGAAGTGAAGATAAAACTACTGTTTGATAAGGAGACAGGGAAGATAATAGGCGGGGAGCTTTCAGGCGGCATTACGACGGGTGAAATAGCAAATATCATCGCTGCTCTGATACAGAGTGAAATGACGGCGGATGAGGTAGCTACTTTCCAGATGGGCACCCAACCGTGTCTTACCGCATCACCTATAGCATATCAGATTGTAAATGCTGCTGAGCAGGCCCTGACCAAATTACGCTAAACAGGTTGAGAATAAGAGCCCTGGGCTATGACCCGGGTGTACGGAATAAGCTGGGGAGGTGGGCGACTAGTGCAATGGAGTACAGATTTTTGGTGTGCTCCTTTCGGCTCCACAGGTGATAGTTGCCATAGAGGATGAGGAGATTGACTTTGAAAATCGCTGTTGCATCGGATGATGAGGTTAGCATTAGTCAGCACTTCGGCAGGGCAGCATATTATGTGGTGGTTGCCGTCGAAGAGGGAAGGATTGTGGCAAAGGAGACCAGGTCCAAAGCTGGCCATCAGACCTTTGCGGCGCATGAGCCGCCGAAACTGGCTCCTGGGGAGCGTCATGGCTACGATGCTGGTTCGGATGTCAGGCATGAGAGTATGGCTATGACCATCTCCGATTGCCAGGTATTGCTCGTAGGAGGCATGGGCTGGGGAGCCTACGAGGCTATGAATAGTCTCGGCATAGAGCCCATCGCTACCGATGTGAAGGACATAGAGGAGGCAGTAAAGCGCTATCTTGCTGGTAAGCTCTCCAATTTGATGGAGCGTCTTCATTAAGTTAAGTTATGTAAGTAGTTGTTCGAAGCGAGGGTTGAAAGATGGCATCTGACTTTAAGGAACTGGAAGAACTGGTTATGGAGGATATGAGGAGGGTATATTCGGAGCAGGTCATTGACCATTTCCACAATCCAAGAAACGTAGGCGAGATTCCAGACGCCGATGGCGTTGGTAGGGTAACTGGTCCCTGCGGAGACACAATGGAGATATATTTGAGGGTGCGGGGAGATAGGATTATCAATGCCAATTTCTGGACCGATGGCTGTGGACCCAGTATTGCCAGCGGCAGCATGGCTACGGAGCTAGCTAAAGGGAAGAGCATTGCTGAGGCTCGGAGCATCACCCAAAATGATATTCTGGAGTGTTTAGGCGGTCTGCCGGAGGAGAATGAGCACTGCGCCCTCTTGGCGGCGGACACGCTGCGTGAAGCAGTTAGAGACTATATCGCTTTGAAGAAAGAGCCTTGGAAAAAGGGCTACCGCCAGCGTTGAATCATAGAGATGTGCCAGTGAATTCCGTTATTTATGGCCCGGTTCCCTCTTGGCGTTTGGGAAGGTCGCTGGGCATCGACCTTTTGTCCACAGATGGTAAGACCTGCTCCTTCGACTGCATATACTGCCAATTAGGCAGCACCCTTTATCCCTTGGCGGCGCGCCGCGAATTTGTGTCCCTCAATCGGATTACGACTGAGTTGGAAGTGGTGAGAGGGACAGAGGCTGACTATGCTACCTTTTCTGGAGTTGGGGAGCCTACCTTGGCCAGCAACCTCGGTCGAGCCATATCAATAGTCAGGTCAACCCTTCATCTGCCGGTGGCGGTTCTGACTAACTCGTCCCTAATGCCCAGGGAAGATGTGCGCCGCGACCTGTCTGAGGCGGATGTGGTGGTGGCTAAAATAGATGCTCCTGAAGAGGAGCTTTTTCACCAGATTAACAGGCCTTTTGGGGGCTATTCCTTTGATGAGATACTGCAAGGGATCAAGCTATTCAGGAAGAATTATAAGGGGAAGCTCGCACTTCAGTTGATGTTTGTTGAACTAAACAAACGCTATGCTAGGGAAATGGCGGAGATTGCCAGGAGCCTATCGCCTGATGAAGTGCAGCTCAATACACCGCTTCGCCCTTGCGCTGTGGAGCCTCTGAGTCCACGTGAGATGGCCGCTATCAAAGAGGACTTTAAAGGGCTAAATGCGGTGCAGGTCTATGAGGCTGGTGTACCTGATGTAGTACCAGTGAATGCCGTTGAAACACTACGAAGGAGGCCTGTATCTTGATGCAGTTGACCAGGGTATATCGATACTGGGTAGGCGAAAGGAGGTAATGTATGGCAGCGGAGATGAGAAAGCAGATTGAGGAAGCGCTTGAAGAGGTTATCATTCTTGAACCGAGGAAAAGCATACTGCAGCTTGGTATGGTTCGAGATATCGAAGTGGAGGAAGGTCGAGTCAAGATTACCCTGTCCTTGACTCCCTTAAGCGATTCGGCGAAAGGGTCTGTTGAGGAGAGGGTTCGCAACGCTATCGAAAAGCTCCCTGAGGTGAAAGAGGTAGCCATAGAGCATGTTGAGCTCACGCCTAAGGAGATGAATGAGATCGGGCGCGTTATCGCGGTGATGAGTGGAAAGGGTGGGGTGGGAAAATCGCTGGTTGCTGGCCTGCTCGCTGTCGCCCTCACTCGCCAGGGCTATCAGGTGGGTATACTGGATGCCGATATAACTGGCCCCAGTGTCCCCAAGATGTTTGGTCTCAAATCCCGACCTATGGGAAGCGATAAAGGCATCCTGCCGGTGGAGACCAGGTCTGGGATCGAGGTCATGTCCATAAACCTGCTCTTGCCTCAAGAGGACGATGCTGTTATCTGGCGTGGTCCGTTGCTTGCCAAGGCGATCATGCAGTTCTGGGATGATGTATTCTGGGGCAAGCTGGACTACCTTATAGTAGATTTACCACCGGGCACAGCGGATATTCCCCTTACTGTGATGCAGTCGTTGCCCCTTTCAGGTGTGATCATTGTGTCTACCCCGCAGGACCTGGCGGGTATGGTGGTGAGAAAGGCAGTGCATATGGCGAATAATCTGCATATCGATGTGCTGGGAGTGGTGGAGAATATGAGCTACCTGCTTATTCCGGAAACGGGGAAGAAACTCGAACTCTTTGGCAAGAGCAAGGGAGAGGACATGGCAAGGGAGGCTGATGCACCCCTTCTGGGGCAGTTGCCTATAGACCCCGAGCTCGCTCAGCTTTGCGATGAGGGCGATATCGAGCGCTATAATTCCGACGCTTTCATCGCCTTTTCGCAAGCATTCACTCAGGCCATGTCGTCCAAAGAATAGGCTGTTAACTTCACCAATTGCGAAAGGCTGGTAAATGAAACAAGTGCTGCAACAGGCCAAGTCTTGTACCGATTGTGGTGCCTGTACCGAATTCTGCCCGACGTACAGGGTCACCGGTGAGGTTTTGCTTTCACCGATAGGGCGACTGAAAGCAGCTATTGAGGTATTTGAAGGAGAAGATATTAGTGAGCAATCGGTGGAAAGTCTGAATAGCTGTCTCGTATGCAGGGAGTGTGAAACTGTATGCCCTGAAGGAATCAAGGTTACCGAAGTTGTACTCAAGTCCAGGAGCAAACTGGTTGAAAGGGGACTGGGTCCCCTGCCCGGACAGAACAGGATAATTGAAGGGATTCTAGCCAAGGGGAACTCGGTCAACGGTGAGCCCGAGAAACGGCTGGAATGGCTACCTGAGGAGTTCCCGCGGAAGGAATCCGATACCCTGGTATACATGGGATGTCTTGGCTCTTATGTGGTGAAAGATGCAGCGACATCCGCCTATCTCGTATTGAAAAAGCTTGGATTCGATTTCACGCTTCTGGAAGATGAGGGATGTTGCGGGACTTATATCTATGAGTCGGGAAGAGTGGACCTTGCCGGTGAGCTTTTTAGCAAGAACGTGGAGAGATTCAATTCACTGGGCATCCGAAGAGTGGTCTGCCTATGTCCTGCTTGTCTGGAGTGCTTCAAATACTTCTATCCCGAGGTGCTCGGGGAGATTGGATTCTCAGTGCATCACATAGTAGAAATCATATACGATTTATTAAAGGAAAATCACGCTGCATTAAAGAAAGTTCAGAGAGCCATAACTTACCAGGACCCCTGTCGGTTGGGCAGAGGGGAAGGGGTGATTGAAGAGCCTAGAGAAGTGCTCAATTGGTGTGGCGCTGACCTGAAGGAGATGCAGCAGAATGGGGAAAGGGCCCAGTGTTGTGGGGCGGGAGGCGGAGTCATGACCGTTTATCGGGATCTTTCTACGAAAGTAGCGTCTAACTTATTGAGTATGGAGGAGACGGAATCTATCGTTAGCTCCTGCCCTTTTTGCGCTTTCTGTTTGAACCGCGCCGCTAAGGCGGGGGAGTTGACAAAGCGTGTAACCTATCTTACCAACATAGTGCTCGATTCTCTGCCATAGCTGCGGAGATTAAGGAGTCCGTCCCAAAATGTAGTTGCCCAATTCATCGGGCAGTTATGTTCCGTCAAGTAGGAGCAAACATAGAAATCCTAGAGGACGGACTCCAAATATCCTCAAAATCAGAACAAAACAGCTTCATTAGGTTGAAGGAGGTCAGAAATGCCCCTTAGCCTTACTACTCTAGGTGAAAATACCGCTGGAAGGCCTCGTATTCTTGCTGAATGGGGGCTGAGCATTCTTGCAGAGACGGATGACTTCAAGATATTGCTCGACACCTGCGCTAGCATCACAGTTCCTCACAACGCCTCCGTTTTGAGAGTGGATTTATCAACAATTGACAAGATTGTGCTCAGTCATGGTCACTACGACCACACTGGTGGGCTTAGGGGAGTGCTCGCTGAGACAGGGGCAGTGGAGGTCATTGCCCACCCCGATATATGGGGTGCCAAGTACGGCGTTTTTGGCGAGCGCAAGCGCTATAACGGCATACCCTTCGTCCGTGAAGAATTGGAATCCTTAGGTGCTTCATTCACCCTCAGTCGCGATCCAGTTTGGATAACCGATGACATCGTAACCACGGGCGAGGTCCCCATGGTCACCGAGTATGAGCAAATAGATTCCCACTTATATGTTGATATGGGTGGGGAATTGGTCCCTGACCGGTTTCCAGATGACCTGGCGCTCATCATAAAGACCGATGTCGGACTGGTGGTTGTTCTGGGCTGCGCCCATCGCGGCATGATAAATACGCTATACCACGCCCGTGAGGTAACTGGTATAGAGCTTATCCATACCGTGGTGGGCGGTACCCATCTCGTCAGCGCTTCTGAGGAGCGTATCTGGCGCACTGTTGAAGCCCTCAAAGAGCTTGGCGTTCAAAGGCTGGGGGTGTCACATTGCACCGGTTTGCCTGCAGCGTCGATACTGGCACGGGAGCTAGGCGAGAGCTTTTTCTTCAATAATGCTGGCAGCAGGATAACCATCCCATAATACATTCGTTTGCCTTTGCCTTGACAGGCATAGTATAATGTGGGGACTCAAGGGGGTGAGGAATGTCCCTAGCAGATTTACGCGATTTATTCATAGTCATCTTTTCCATATCGGGGATTGTCGCCATTATCTTTATC
>CAZYLE010000076.1:0-424 GCA_964648675.1 uncultured Dehalococcoidales bacterium | reverse complement strand
GGGTTATCCTCGATTCTTGGGCTGCAACTGTAGCCAATATCCGTGACATAACTTCGTCGTTCTCGGAGTATATCGCTAAGCCACTGGCCAATATCGCCAGTGTTGTGCAGGGGATATCCAGGTTTTTTGATTTTATCTCAAGACCTCTGAGGAGAAAGGAGGAGGGTAAAGGTGGCTGGGGCGAATAGGGGGCGATATTTTCTAATAGGACTTATCCTGGGAGGGGTTGTCGGCGCGCTAATCGCCATCTGGATTTTTGAGAGCAAGCGTGTGCGGTTCAGGAAGCAAGGCGCTGGGTTAGGTGGTAGAGTGGCTGAGTTTATCGCTGTGGTCAGAGATGAGATCATACCTGGGGTGAGAAAGGCGATCAGGCAGGGTATGGTGGAGGAGGGCGAGACTGCTTGTGAGAGCCGCTCCGAAGAGG
>CAZYLE010000075.1:0-7681 GCA_964648675.1 uncultured Dehalococcoidales bacterium | reverse complement strand
CTGTTGGTGCTGGCCCTGGACCTATAGCGCACGCTGATGCCGACACCAGTAAAATACCCAACATGAATATTAATACAACCCGTTTAGCTTTTATTGCTTTCCCTTTCCAAATCGGGGGGTCGCTGCTTTACCCAACCTGTCGCCTGCTCATAGGCGTAACCGATGCGGAGAAGAGTCTCTTCGGAGAAGGGCTTGCCCAGGATCTGCATCCCCACTGGAAGACCATCGCAGAAACCGGCGGGAACGACCAGGCCGGGGATACCACCGATGTTTATCGGCAGGGTGCACACGTCGCTCAAATACATCTGTAGTGGGTCATCCACCTTTTGCCCGATCTTGAAAGGCACTGTTGGCGATGTAGGGGTTATCAGGGCATCGTAGTGCTCGAAAGCCTGCTGAAACTCCCGCATGATAAGAGTGCGCACCTTCTGTGCCTTGAGGTAGTAGGCATCGTAATAGCCAGCGGACAGGGCATAGGTGCCCAGGATAATGCGCCGCTTAACCTCGGGGCCAAAGCCAAATTGTCTCGTCTTCTCCATGTCATCCCACATGTTCTCCCCGTCATATGAATAGCCATATTTCACCCCATCGTAGCGGGCCAGATTCGCCATCGCCTCGGAAGGCGCGATAATGTAGTAGGCAGCGAGGGCATACCTGGTGGAGGGAAGCGAAGCCTCCCAGTCAACTGTGGCTCCGAGCTCTTCAAGCTTTGCGATAGCGGTTCGCATCACCTCCTCAACCCCTTTTTGCATCCCTTCAACGAAGTATTCCCTGGGAATGCCCAGCTTAAGTCCTTTAAGGTCGGGGATGAGCGCTTCTGTGTAATCGGGAACGGGATGGTCTACTGAGGTGGAATCCTTGGGGTCGTAGCCAGCGATCACATTCATCACCAGAGCGGCGTCGGTAACATCTTTGGTCATAGGCCCGATCTGGTCAAGGGAGCTGGCGAAGGCCACCAGGCCGTATCTTGAGACTCGCCCGTAGGTGGGTTTAAGACCGACGATATTGCAGAATCCCGCTGGCTGGCGGATGCTGCCCCCAGTGTCCGAGCCCAGGGCATAGAATGCCTCACCGGTAGCCACCGCTGCCGCTGGCCCTCCGCTCGAGCCGCCAGGAACGCTGCTCAGGTCCCAGGGGTTGTGTGTGATAAAAAAAGCCGAATGTTCGTTGGAGGAGCCCATGGCGAACTCATCCATATTCCCCTTGCCCACAATCACCACGCCCGCATCTCTTAATTTTTCCACCACAGTTGCATCATAAGGAGGGATAAAATTCTCCAGCATCCTTGACGAGCAGGTGGTGCGAATCCCTGTGGTGCACATGTTGTCCTTAATGAGCGCTGGGATGCCGGTAAGGGGAGTGGAATCGCCGCTGCGGATTCGCTCATCAGCCTGCTCCGCCTGATTGAGGGCCAACTCCTCGGTGACTGTAACGATGGCATGGACCTTTTCTTCAACCTTGGAGATTCGCTTCAGAACGGCCCTTGTCAGCTCGGTGGAGGACACCTCACCATTTTTAAGCAGCTCGTGACCTTGGTGAATGGTCAAGTCGTACAGGTTCAATCCTTCCCCCTTTTTAATCCAGCACTGCTTTCACCCGGAAGTAGCCATCCTCTTGGTGGGGAGCATTAGCCAGAATGTCACTCTGGGGCAAGCAGGGTGCTGCCTTGTCCTTGCGGATTACGTTCTCCAGGTGAATGGGATATGCTGTAGGCGGAACATTGGTGGTATCGACCTCTTTCAGGATCTCGAAGTTCTCCAGGATATTGGAAATCTGTTCTTGGAATCTCTCAAGCTCCGCCTCAGACAGGCTCATCCGGCATAGGGCGCCAATGTGCAATACTTCTTCCCGACTCAGTTTCATTTTCACTTCCTAAGTGTGTGATTATATCATCCAAGTGCACACCAAGGCAATGGAGATAGCATTTCACGTGGCGTGGTGCTTCAGTTGCACCATTGGTGACACCCAGAATGGCGTCCAAAAAGCAAAGCAGGGCAGAACTGGAGCATCTGCTAGGTATAGGCTGAGCAGACGCCGCAACCTACCCACGATTATCGGACGGCTCTTAAAGGGTCGCACTCTGAGTATGCCAATTTGATGATATCGATGAGATGGGGGTGTAAGAGTTGCCACTAACCCATTAGAAGCATATAATTAAACCAGGGAAAGAAGATGAGAGTGCTTCTCTATAGTGGAAAGGGTGGTGTAGGGAAAACCACTGTAGCTGCAGCAACAGCGTTACGCTCGGCCGAGCTAGGTTACAGAACCATTGTGCTGAGCGCTGATGCAGCCCATAGCCTCGCTGACTCCTTCGATATTAGCCTCACCAGTCATCGTCAGCCCATTGTGCCAAACCTGTGGGGGCAGGAGACGGATATATCCAAGACTATAGAGACCTACTGGCGTGATATTCAGGATTGGGTGGCAGCGCTCATGGCGTGGCGCGGTATAGAGCAGATAATGGCCGATGAGCTGGCGGTCTTTCCTGGTATGGAGGAGTTGGCAAATCTTCTATATATTACGGATTATTACAACAGTGGTGATTACGATGTAATCATTGTCGATTGCGCCCCCACCGGGGAGACACTGCGCTTTCTAAGCTTCCCTGAAGTTCTGGGATGGTGGATGGATAAGCTGTTCCCTATTGGGCGTACTGCTATCACTGTAGCGCGGCCCTTTGTTAGACACATGGTGGGGATGCCCGTGCCTGATGATAGAGTTTTCCAGTCGATAGAGAACCTTTACACCAAGATCGATGGGATGCGTAGCCTGCTCACTGACTCACAGAAGTCATCGGTGCGCTTGGTGGTCAACCCAGAGAAGATGGTAGTAAAGGAGGCACAGCGCTCCTTCACCTATTTCAATCTTTATGGCTACACGACCGATATGGTGATTTGTAACCGCCTTATTCCAGAGGAAGTGCGGGATCGATTCTTTAAATCATGGAAAGAGACTCAGAGCAGACACTATCAGATGATTGAGGAATGCTTTGCTCCGATACCAATTCTATCTGCGCCTCTTATGGGACAGGAGGTAGTGGGCATTCCTATGCTACGGCTTATGGCCGACGCTATCTACGGAGACAGGGACCCGACCGAGATCTTCTTCCAAGGGCAAGCGCACGGCATTGAAAAGGATGACGGTCACTATGTGCTGACCTTGGATTTGCCCTTTGTCACCAAAAGGGATATCTCCTTGGTAAGAAATGGCGATGAGCTTGTTGTTCAGGTGGGAAGCTATAAGAGAAATATCATTCTCCCCCGAACACTGGCTGAGTTGGCTGTTGTAGATGCCAGGTTTGAGAGTGAGCAATTACGCATTAGGTTTGACCAAATGAAGGAAGATAGAAGTTAACATATCATAGGGGGTGATACTGATGAGTGAGAAGATACTTGAGGTTGAGCATAAACCAGGAGAGGAGTGGGTGGTGCGCTTTAAACCAGGTGAGCTTCAGTGGCTACCCGAAGAAACCAAGCGTCACATGTCTGATGCGCGAAAGGAAATGCTGCTTGCTCTCAGGAGCATGGTGGATCATGCTATTCAGCGGATCGAGGAGAGCGAAAAGATCAAGGAGCGGGGTAGAACTAGGAGCCGGAAGGGAAGCAGAACCAAGATTAAGGTAGAATAAGTAAAGGGGGATAGTTTATGCAGCAATATACCACGGAGCAGATGCGAGATGTGGTTTTGCTTTCTCATAGCGGCGCAGGAAAGACATCGCTATCCGAAGCGATGCTCTTTAACTCCCAGGCGATAACCCGTTTGGGAAAGGTTAACCAGGGGAACACCACCTCAGACTATGACCCTGATGAAGTAAAACGCCAGATCAGCATTTACCTTTCCGTACTTCCCTGTGAGTGGCAGGGGTTCAAGGTGAATATCATTGATACCCCGGGTTATGCTGACTTTATAGCTGAAGCTAAATCTGCGGTGCGCGTTGCCGATGGAGCAGTCATTGTCGTTTGCGCTGCTTCCGGTGTAGAGGTAGGCACAGAGATGGGATGGGGCTACGCTGATGAACAGGGGATTCCACGCCTGATCTTTATCAATAAGATGGACCGGGAGAATGCCGATTTCTTTAGAGTTATGGAGGAGATTCAAGCGAATTTTGGGAATAAGTGTGTGCCTATAGAGATTCCCATCGGCGCCCATGATGATTTTCAAGGGGTGGTCGATCTCATCACAATGAAATCCTTTAGTGGGCCCCAGTGGCAGGAGGGGGAGATCCCAGACTCCCTTAAGGAACGAGCTGGGGAGTTCAGGGACAAGCTAGTGGAGGCGGTGGCTGAAACAGACGATGACCTGATCGCTAAATACCTGGAAGGTGAGGAGCTCACTGAAGAAGAGGTAGTTCATGGTTTGCGAGTTGGTGCTGGTAGCGGGCAAGTGGTGCCCGTCTTGACCGGCTCTGCTGGTCAGAATCTGGGCGTTGCCAGACTCCTCAATGCAATTTGTCATTATCTTCCCTCGCCCTTGGACCAAGATAAACTCACCGCAGTGAACCCTACTACGAAACAGGAGGAAACTATCGACGCCGATCCCACTGGCCCCTTGGCTGCTCTGGTGTTTAAGACCAGCGCTGATCCCTATGTCGGCAAGCTTACCTATTTTCGTGTTTACAATGGCACTATGTACAGCGACTCTACGGTGTGGAACAGCAGCAGGGATCGCCAGGAGCGAATTGGGCAGCTTTATGTGCTGCGGGGCAAGAATCAGGAGCCAGTGCCTCACCTGATCGCTGGGGATATCGGAGCGGTGGCCAAGCTGGCCGAGACTACTACTGGGGATACCATCTGTGGCCGAGACCACCCCCTAGTTATGCCCATGATTGAATTCCCCCAGCCTACCATAAGCTTTGCGGTGCATCCAAAGACTAAGGCAGACCTTGATAAGCTGGGTTCGTCCCTCACTAGGCTTGTTGAAGAGGACCCCTCCCTTCGGGTTCAACGCGATAGCAATACGTTTGAAACCGTCCTCTATGGTGTGGGCGAAACTCAGCTTGAGGTGGCCGCCGAGAAAATGCTACGCAAGTTTGGCGTCAATGTGAGAATGGAGACTCCAAAGGTCCCATACAAGGAGACTGTCGCTATCTCCACAAAGGCTGAATATAAACACAAGAAGCAGACAGGAGGACATGGTCAATATGGGCATGTCTTTGTGGAGATTGAGCCAAAGCCAAGGGGGGAAGGATACGAGTTTAGCAACAGGGTAGTAGGTGGAGTGGTGCCAAAGAATTACATACCATCAGTGGAGAAGGGGGTGCTTGAAGGTCTCCAGGAGGGGGTTGTCGCAGGATATCCTGTGGTTGACATAAAAGTGACGCTATACGACGGCAGCTATCATACCGTGGATTCATCCGATATTGCCTTCAAGATCGCTGGCAGCCATGCCATAAGGAAGGGGCTCTCTCAGGCCCAACCCATCATATTAGAGCCGGTAGTGAATATGAGAATCACGGTGCCGGAGAATTATACCGGGGATATTATCAGCGACCTCAATGGCAAGAGGGCTAAGGTGCTTGGTATGAACCCGCAGGGGGGGCTAAACGTCATAGAGGCTCAGGCGCCGCTTGCCGAGGTTCAACGCTATGCCATTGACCTTCGTGCGATGACACAGGGGCGGGGGAGCTTCCAGATGGAGTCAAGCCATTATGAGGAAGTACCAGCCCACGTCGTTCAGCGGATCGTTGCTGAAAAGGAAAAGGAAAAGGAAAAGGCCTAGCGCAGGGATCGGATTCAAGTTTAAAAGGCACCGCCTCGCTTTCTTAAGCGAGGCGGTTTTATTGTCCTGACGTATTATCTTAGCCGGCTAGTAGCTCTTTGACCTTCTCGGTGAATGCGGGGAGCACCTTCTTATAGTCCCCGACGACACCGAAACGGGCTTCGTTGAATATGTTGGCCTCGGCGTCCTTGTTTATGGCGATGATATTTTTCGAGCCGGAACATCCCGCCATGTGCTGGCTGGCACCGGACAGGGCTACTGCAATGTACAGGGTCGGGCTGACAATCTTCCCGGTGAGTCCTACCTGCATGCCCGCTGGCACCCATCCGTTATCGCATGGCGGCCTGGTAGCTCCCACTGCCGCTCCAAGAAGCTTGGCCAGTATCTCCAGGTCCTTGAAGGCCTCGCCGCTGCCCATACCCCGTCCACCACACACTATTACTTCGGCATCCTCAAGCTTGATTCCTTCTACCTCCTCCTTCACCTTATCGACGACAGTAGTCCTGATCATTGAAGGGTCAAGGCCGGCATCGATGGTCACGACCTCCCCTTTTCTAGAGTCGTCCTTTTCCATGGGGTCCATCGCTTTAGCCCTTACTGTCGCTATTTGGGGCTTGGTCCCTTCACAGACGTAGGTTCCCATGGCATTCCCCCCATAGACGCTGCGGGTCTGGAGCATAAGTTTCGAGTCAGGGTCTATACTGAGCTCCAGGCAGTCCGTGGAGGCTGCCGTGTCTAACCTGAAGGCTAATCTTGGAGCAAGATCGCGCCCCATAGCTGTCTGTCCCATAAGCACGATGTTTGGCGAAACCTCTTTGACTACCTTTTCCATAACTGCTACGTAGCTGTCCGTCCGATAGTCTTTAAGAAGCGGGTCATCCACAACGTAGACCTTATCCGCCCCGAAGGCGATTGCCTGTGCAGCAAGGTCACTAATGCCGCTCCCCACTATAACTGCTGAAAGTTCCTCGCCTAAAGTATCGGCAAGCTTTCGGCCCCCGCCGAGAAGTTCCATCGTGATCGGGACGAGCTTGCCTTCGATAACTTCGCTACAAATCATTACCCCTTTATTATCCGCCACTATATTTACCTCCTTTGAACATCCTGTGATTATATAAGCTTAGCCTCTCGGAGTTTCCGCGCCAGATTAACCGCTGCCTCCTCAGGGCTCTCCCCCTCGATGATCTCGCATTTCCCCTCTTTGACCGGCTGGAATACCTTAAGGAGCTTTATGCGTGCCCCAGCAGCGCCGAGCTGTGACGCATCAGCGCCAATATCCTGGGCAGTCCAGGTTGGCACTTGCTTCTTGGCTGCTGCCATAATCCCTTTGAGCTTTGGATAGCGGGGTTCACCGAGCTCGTTGGATATCGTGATCAACACCGGGGTGGAAACCTCGATTACCTCATAGCCATCGCTGGTCACTCTCTCTACCTTTACCTTTCCATCGAGGAATTCCACCTTTTTCGCCACCGTTACGCTGGGGATACCGAGGAACTCAGCGATGCCTGAGCCTACCTGTCCGGCGTCCCAGTCCGCTGCTTGTCGACCGCAAAAGACGACGTCGTATTCACCCACCTTCTTGATGGCCATTGCCAGGGCATAGGCTGTAGAGCGACTGTCGGCGCCTTCAAAGGCGGGATCCTGGAGCAAGACCAGTTCGTCACTGCCCATGGATAGTGGTTTCTTAATCACGTCCATGACGAAGTTCTTGCCCAGGCTGATTGCGGTGATCTTGCCACCGTGAGTGTCCTTGATCCTTAGCGCTGCCTCCACCGCTTGCTCATCAAATGGGCTAACCACCTGCGATACCCCAGCGGCGGCAACAACCTGGTTGGCTGCCTGGTCAACCCTAAAACTTCCCGCCGGCGCCTCTGGATCTGCTATCTGTTTCACACAGACGACCATATTGGGCATAACACCCCCCTTTCTAAAAGTTACTGGTAAAGTCAAACCCCGCTAAGGG
>CAZYLE010000074.1:6303-7697 GCA_964648675.1 uncultured Dehalococcoidales bacterium | reverse complement strand
TCCAATCGATGGTCTCTCCCTCCTTGACGACCCTCGCCCTGTAGCCGATCACGCCGCCGGTGGTCGGGTTCTGGCGCGGGAATGCTCCCTCATCCACTACCTGCTGAAAAGAAACGCTCAGCGTGGCCCTCACCGGGGTCCCGTCGGGCAGGAAGAGGGTGAACCGCTGGCTGATGCGAGTGATAACGGCTTTGAAGGACCACATGCTTCCCCAGCGGAACTCGCATATGGGTGGGCGTCCCTTGCCAGTGCGAGGGTCTCTGGTGAGGGGGCTGACATTCATCAGTTCCCAGATGCCATTGGTGTACTCCTTGCGCACGTCCTTGCCGATCTCGTAGGTGTCAAAGAAGAGCTCCATCGAGAGCGCGGTGGGTTGCCCACCGCTGAACTCAAGCTGTGGCACGTTGCCGCCGGTGACCTGCCCTTGAGTCCAGGAGTTCGACTTGCTGAAAGTGTATTCCTTGGGGCGGAACATACATTCGATGTATTTATTAGTATCCAAGTTAGTTATGGTAGCCTTGGCCAGTTCACCTTGCCGGCTCGGCGCCGCGCCTCCTATGCCTGCAGCCAACCCCGCTGCCGCGCCCGTCGATAGGGCTCCCATGCTTTGAACCATCTCTATCTCCACTTCCCTTTCATGATATGAGCGCCATGTTGCGCTCCCTCTCCCAGGCGAGCCGGCGCCTCAAGACTGCGTAAACATCATGAGCCAGCCGCTCCAGATTCGCCTCAGCGGTCTCTTCAGTACCTTCAGGACTGGCTGTTTCCCCTCTCTCAGTGGCCTGGGTAGCGCCGGACGGTCCTCCAGGACCCTGGGGCCGCTCCAGCGGAGCCAGAGCCAGCGCTAGCCCCAGGCCAGTGCCAGCATGTGACGGCCCAGCCGGTGGAGGGGGCGCACCTGGTCCAAACCCCGCCATGGCCGTGGTGAGCACCGTCTGCGATAGCGAACCCGAAACGGGAGCACGCTGCTGCGGCGGTTGTTGGTGCTGAGGCAGGACGAGGTCGTGGCTGACTACCGGTTGGAGTGCCGGCAAAGCCAGGTCCTCTGGCGATGCTGGTTGCACAATGGGCAACGAAGGAAAGACGAGGTCTGGAGACGATGAAACCGTCCTTCCAGATCCGAACTCCAAACCAGGATAGAATGGGCCAGGCAAGCCAGGCTGCACATCGGCTTCGGTGGCGATATACGCTTGCTCGGAAGGCAAGGCCCTGCTCGCCGGGTATCGCCGGCCGTGAAGCCATGCCGCGAACTGTCGCCCGCTGCCAGTTGGCGAGGACCGACCCGGTGCGGCGTCTCTGGCTGAGAGAATTCCTGGCAGCACGGACTCGATGCGGCCCTCAGCCCGTTCGGGGCTTGCTCGTCCCACTGCGGTTGAAGCCGCTTCCTCCATAGC
>CAZYLE010000074.1:0-6293 GCA_964648675.1 uncultured Dehalococcoidales bacterium | reverse complement strand
CTTCAGTCCTTCCTGAATCCACTGGCCCAACTATGGTAGAAGCTGCTTCCTCCATAGCGACACGCGGGTGAACATCGGTTGCAGCCGTGGAGATGGTGAGTGGCGTCAATCCCTGACCCTGTGGTGCTTCTGCTGGCGCTGTGAGTAGGCGGTGGACAAAAGCAATCACCTTCTGCACCTGGGGAAGAGCGCCAAATGAGCGACTTATCGACAGTGCTCGTGCCAAGGGCTGCGTATAGATAGGCTGCCCCAGTCCGTCGTAGTGCTGCACTACATTCAATTCGCCACGGCTGCCGACCGTTACACGGCCGCCGCGGCCAGTTGCTTCTTCAACTGCGGAGGGAATCGACTTCTCCCCTTCGACTAGCTTTATATAGGTGGGGTGAGGGCTTGGACCCTGGCTAGTCGCGTCATCTGGTTCGGCGGGGAGGCCGAGCCGAAGCCCCATTCGCCGCAGATGAGCAACTGGAGACATCTGTCGCTGCACGAACAGGGAGGCCTTCTTACTCGTCCGAGGCAGCTGAGGCGTAGCTTCAATGTACCGGTGGGGCATGATGTGGCTCTCACCACCAGTCCTTGGCGCATCGGGTTGGTGAAGCCCAACGCCGTCCGTCCTGAAGGCGGTCGCCTCAAAGCCACGCTCCTGCTCATTCTCCATCTGTTCACTTTCTTCTGGCATCGCCGACCATGCCTGGTCTGGCCTAAACCAGACTAAGGAGCTTGGCTCCACCGAGAGAGGTAGGGCTTCGTGTGCAATAGATGGCAAGGAATATATGGTGTCGTACACCTTGGAGATGAGCCTGTCAGCCCAGTGGGCGCTGGTAAATATGCGGTAGTCAGGCAACCACACGGGCAGGAATGGCCTTCGAGCGAAGTTGAGATGTTGAGCCAGATGGCCCTGAATATAGCTGGCCAATCGCTGCGCCTTCAGGACAATGCTTGAGGCAAAGGCCTGACTCACCTGTTGCCATGCCCCAAGATTTCCCTCGCCACTGCCTGCTAGCATTGCACCTCCTTAGCTCAAGTCCATGCCTCGATGGGCAAGCTCTAGCGTCTCGATGGTTATTGCGTTATCACCCGCTTTGAAAGCCGGGCCACTCCACTTCACCGGATAGGCACCGATAAAGGCCCAGCGCATCACCTCGTTGCCTTCCAGGTCATACTGCACGATGGACACATTCTTACGCTTGATCTTCCCCTGTACTACGTCACGATACCAGTCCCACAACTCGGTGGATTCGGTAATGCCTCGCTTCAGGGTCACATTTGAGACCTTACTCCTGCCCGGCAGTTTGTGGACATATTCGTTGAGCCCCCCTTCCTGATACTCAAAGACCTCCGTTTCTATGCTAAGACCTGAGCATTCGCTAAAAGAAGCCTGCTCTATCCCCTGAATCTCCACGTAGAAGTTGGAGGTAAGGTAGGGATCGCCCCGTTCACCTATTCGTGCCATTATTTACTCTCCGACCCGTGTGCTTCTCAGTTTCGTTCCCGATCCATGTTCAGTTCACTTCTCATCAATCGATAGACCCTATCGGCTAGCTTCTCAACGTCTACCCCCTGCAGCGTCTTATTCGGCTGTTCCCCGCTCTCTGCGGCCTGCCGCACCGCCTCCTCGCTTCCCACAGCCTCAGCCTCCATTGGCTCGTCCACCGAACGCCCAGTTGAAGGAGTGTGCCCGGCGAACTGAGGGCTTAATAGCTTCGGTGACCCGCTTGTGCCATATGTGGCTGCCTGTTGGGATGCCATCTGGCCGCTTTCTGCTGCGGGAATGGGCTGCGTCTGCTGAACGACGTGGGTAAGCTCGTGAGCCATCAGCCCCATCCCCTCGGGCGTCAGTGTGTTGAGGCTCTCTACGTCACCGAATATCTGACCCTCAATAGTGAAAGCCTCGCCGCCAAGCCTCCCGGCTATTTCGCCAGCCTGGTGGCTATCGTGAATACGCACGTCCTCCAGGCTACGACCGAAGAAGCCCTCCATCTGCCGACGAACGGCGTCGTCCAGGGGCCTACCCGGGCCCAGAACCCGCTCCAGCCACTTTGCCAGGCGCCTGGTTTTAGCCCAGGATTCAGCGTCCAATCCCGCTCCTCCTACAGGGCGTAGCGTCAAGCTGCACTCCTTTCTTCGAGCCAGCCGTAGCACCATTCACCGGCCGGGCTACTGGCTCAGCTCGCTCAGCTTAGTGTTGATCTTGGCAATCTCCTCCACCCACTGCTGGCGCTCAGCATGTTCCAGTTCAAGTATGTGCCCCAGCGGCCAGTGGAAATAATAGGCGACATAGGCTACCTCCTCGTATAGTTGGTCGAGGGGGTAGCCACCTATTCCCCCAGGCGGCCTAGCTCCACCTCGAAAACATGGTTGCACTCAGGGCACGTCGCCGTAACCGCGCTGGTGCCGTTCTCGTTAATGCGACGGTAGAAGTCCTGGAGATAGGCCAGGTCGGCGGAGAAAAGCCCCTCAATGACCTTGGTGCCGACGTCACTCACGGTACCCAATCTGGTGATCACGCGAGAGAGAAGGATGACCACCAGATAGGCCTGATTGGCCCTCACCCGCGGGTCGCGCAAAGGGGCGATCTCGTCCATCGCCGTGGCCAGCCGCATGGTGCCCTTCTTATGCAGGTTGCCCTCACCATCGACATAGCCCCGAGGCAACTCGAATTGAAACTCAGTCTGTAGGGTCATCTCCTACCTCCGATAAAAAGCCTAGGATTCGCGAACCAGCCCTTCATGGACAATAACCAGTTCCTCAACACCGATCTCATTAGAAGTGGCGTTGAAGGAAGGACCGGACACCTTCTGCGGCCAGCCCCGGATGAAGTTCCAGCGGGCCGACTGATGGCCTTCCGAGTCGTACATGATGATGGAGCCATTCATTCGCGCTCCCTCGACATCCCCTTGCTCCACTTGCTTGCGCCACTCCCATATCTCCATAGAGTTGGTGATGCCGCGCTTGAGGCTGATGTTCTCCCACTTGAGAGCTCCCGGAGTCTTAATGTAGATCATGAAGCCGCCCTTGAGCGCCTCCTTGGTCTCCACCAACTCAGTCTCCGAGCCCAGCCCACCGCACTCGCGGAAGGAGCCGGTGATGACATCACCGATGTCAACGAAGAAGCGCATCGACCCAAATGGGTCTCTCCTCTGTCCTAGTGCCATTTCTTGCCTCCTCTAGGTTGTGTTGTGTTTAACACGCTACTCTGCTAGTGCGCTGCCGCCAGCCCACTGGCTAATGCGGAAGATCACGAACTCGGCGGGTTTCACCGGCGCCATGCCTATCTCGATAATCACCTGGCCGGCATCGCGAACCTCCACCGTGTTCAACTCATCGTCACACTTGACGTAGAAGGCCTCCGCCGGCGTTGCCCCGAAGAGCGCTCCATCCCGCCACACCCTGGTGAGGAAAGCGCTGATGTCCCTCCTGATGCGCGCCCACAGGTCCATGTCGTTGGGCTCGAAGACTATCCACTGTGTGCCTGACTCGATGGACTCCTCGACGAAGTTGAACAGGCGTCGCACATTGATGTAGCGCCATTGGGCGTCGCTGGAGAGCGTTCGAGCCCCCCACACGCGGATGCCCCGCCCGGGGAAGGCGCGGATGCAGTTGATGCCCTCGGGGTTGAGGGAGTCCTGCTCGCTCTTGGTGATTTGCGCCTCGAGGCCCAGTGCGCCGCGCACGATCTCGTTGGCTGGTGCCTTGTGCACCCCGCGCTCGGTATCGCTGCGCGCGTAGACCCCGGCGATGTGGCCAGATGGTGGCACCAGGACCGCCTCACCGTTGCCCAGCGGGTTGGCGACCTTGATCCACGGGTAGTAGACCGCACCGTATTTGGAGTCGTAGCCGGCCGCATTCATCCGCCAGTCCCTGATCTGCTGCGGGCCCATCCCTGGCGGGCAGTCGAGAATGGCGAAGCGGTCCTTCATGTTGGCGCAGTGGTCGAGCACCGCTTGCTGCACTGCCTTGACCCCTTCGAGTGAGAGGGCGCCTCTCTGATACAGGGCCATGAGCTCAGGGACGCAGACCATGGTCACATCGTCAGCGGCCTCAAGACCGGCGATCCCGGTCCGCTCGGCGGCATCGCCCACGACAAGGTCGGCGCTGATCGGCTTCACCGCCACCGCCTTGGTATCCGGGACGGTGAGCGAGTAGGTTCCCGCTGCTGGCACCCGTTCGGGCAGGCTGAGATTGGACTCACGCTCCGCCACACGAACCAGCTTGGACTCCTTGTTCACCACGTCCACCACATTGCGCACCGCCCTGCCCTTCTTGAGGGTCACGTTCTCGAACACCTCCTCGGTTGAGCCCTTGCGCACGATGAGGTTGAACTCGTCTTCGGCAGCCTCCTCGCCGGGGGCGGCGACCTCGACCGAAATCTCACCTTCGGCCACTCCCGGCTCCCGGGCGGTGATGGTCAGGCTCTCCAGACTCGCCTTGCCGCGAGCTGGCAGAGATGCCTGCGCCTTTGGTGGCTTCGCCTCCGCCGCGCCCTCGCCGTCGGGCAGGCGCGTGATGTAGCAGCTGCCGCCGCCATTGTTGAAGTAGCCGTACACGGCGTGTGCCAGGTACGACCCCGGTATGAACCCGCCAAAGACGTTGGTGTACTGGGTCCAGTTGGCGATCAGGGTCGCCCGGTTGACCGGCCCTTCTTCAGCGAAGCCGACAAAAGCAGCTACTGCCGTGCCCACCCCTTCGATGGGCCTTGCCCCTTTGTCTACCTCCTCAACGTAGACACCTGGGGAAAGATACTGTGGTGCCATAATGGTTCCTCCTTTCTAAATCTTGCCGCTATAAAGATTCTTCATTGTCTACATTGGCCCTCCTTCCCCACCGCCGTTACCGGTGGTCAGAGTTCAATATCATAGCTCCTACTGGGAATGGTTAGAATCATCTCTCGCTCTTTCCGCTCGGGAGCCTGGATCCGAACGGTGTACCTTCCTTTGGACAGTTTGGAGAAGGCGTAGCGGCCTTGCTCATCTGTCTCCGCCGTCCGGCCCAACTCCTTGATGAAGATGGTCGCCTGGGCAACACCCTGTTCCGGCTTCCCCTTCTCATAAAGCATACCCCTTACTTGCAGCCTTTCCTCGACCTCCGCCTGATCCTTGCCGCGCACTCCGAGCACTCTGGTGCTCACCACCGGGGTGGTGAACTGCATGTCGATGTCTAGAGGCACGGTGACGATACAGTTAATGGATGCCTTTAGGCGGTTGTCCAGGGAAGCCCAGAAGTCGGCTGGATTCCTCAGGGGGCCATCCGGCTGGGCGACCAGGGTGCTGATGAGAAGGTCCTGCCCCGCCAGCTCTCCCTGAAACATATCGGTGGGTATCAACGGGTAGCGGAAGATGGTTGCCAGCATGTACCATAGGAGTCTATGCTCATCGTCAACGTTGCTGGTCCATACCGTAATCAGATAGGTCAGGTCGATTCGAACCGGCAGCCTCCTTCTCGTCGCCGTCTTGTCCTCGTTGTGCTCCAACTCCCAGTCATAGAGACGCAGGTCTCGATTCTCCCGAATGTCGTAAAGGTAGAGGTTCACCGTCGGCCTGGTGATGCCCGCTGACCATTCCTGGCCTGGCATATCGAAGCAGATGTCCACCTCCGCCGGGTCAAGTGGAGTCTTCTTTATCAATAATTGCTTAATTGTTTCATCAAGATCGCTTATCATGGCTCTCCTCTTCCTTGATTTGCCCAGCTACTCCGATTCAGTCTCCGGGTGTTCACCCTCGGCGGCGCCGGTCAGCAGCCTGCCACTCATGAGGCCGGGGGCGTAGTTTTCAGGGCAGCGCTCCAGGAGAAACTGCTTCTGCGACTGCGAGTACAAGGTTGTCTGTGCCAGGTAGGCGGCGAACCTCTCTCTGCCCCTGCACAGGCTGCGGTAGGTGCGGTTCTCCACGTCGATATCTGGCGGGTTGCCGCCCAGGCTGGAGTGGTACTGCTGATAGTTGTCCCACAGATAGTTGATGACTCCCTGGAGACCCAAGCCGGTGAGGCCGGTCCTCTCGAGGTTCTCTATCTCCGAGCAGACGGCGTCTATCTCTTGAAGTGCTTCCATGCGTCGCCGCTCCGCTGGAGTCACGCTGCTGGCGAAGGTGAGGAACTCCTTCTGCCCAACTGCGGCGCGAGTGCCTTGAGGGTTGGCAGACAGGGCGATACCCTCGTGGAGACCTTCATCGAGCATCTGTTCCACGTGGGTGTATTCGTGCATGATGGTGCTCAGCAGCTGGCCCACTGCCTCCCCCGGTGCGCGCTCAAAGACCCGGTCGTGTATCTGGATGACGGCACGCAGCTCATCTCCGCTG
>CAZYLE010000073.1:3564-7710 GCA_964648675.1 uncultured Dehalococcoidales bacterium | reverse complement strand
TGGAAATACCGTTATGTGGTGCCGATGTAAAAAGAGAGGGATTGAGTTCATAGATAGGTGATCCTGCCCTATGCACTTCAGCGATCGAACTCAGCTTAGGGCTCATCACACCAGCTCCCTTGAGTCCAGCGATTAGTGAATCTACCCTATCTCCCAGCCCAAGCTGGCTACATGCTTGCTTTATCTGAACAGCATTGAGCCTGTTATAGCTAGCTTCTTCTCCCAGTTTCTTAACTAGTGCTGGCATTGTATTCCATTTCGGCTCTCCCATCTCCCTGAAAATCTGGGCCACAGCGTATTCTGGATTCCATTGACCGGTTCTAGTGGCCTCTTCTACCAAATACCTTACTACATTGGGCATCTTGTAATATTCCCCCGGTTCGAGTAGCAATATTGAATGGTCCCATTCCAGCGTATCTTTAACTGATCTTACTGGAATCAACAACCTTTGCTGTTCAGCCAAAAGCAAAGCATCCTCAGGGTCACCATCAATTATGTGTTCTGCCTCTTCGTAGGAAATCCTGCCTGTTTTTAAGGCGTAGGTTAAGATCTTGGCCAACTGGTTGACGGCGTTTCCTTTTAAGAAACTTTCCAGGGCACTCTCCAGCTTGTGCGTCTCCATATTTAATTACGAGTCTAGGCTTGTTCTTATCTACTGTCAATGTCCTTAAAATAGTGGCTTAGTTGCGTCTGAAAAAAGTGAGACCTGCGGTCTTCTAAGGTGTCTTTGCAGTCATAACATGATATACTAGTATGCAGTATGCTGTAAGATTAGCTGTCTGGATGTGGGCAGCAAGTAGAAGGTGTAGCATAGGAGGCTAAGGAGATAGCCTGGAGGCTTCTTAGAGATAATATTAAGGAGGGAAAAGGTTGAAAGAATTAACCGAAGCTGCGGTCGTAGAGGCAGTCCGGCTTCCAAGCGGGAAGTCGGGATGGAAGGGGATGGAGAAGGCTGGGGCTTACATGAACATCTCGGCACAGGTCCTAATCGCCCAGGCGGTAGAGGGTCTGATGGCGCGGGTGAAGGAGAAGTGCCCCGAATTCGATCCTCTTTGGATCGAGGATGTAGCCTGCGGGTGCTCGATGCAAATCGGCGAGCAAGGGGGAAATATCGGCAGGTTCGCTGTCCTTGCTGCGGGGCTCCCAGACGAGGTTTGCGGCTGGACCATCGACCGCTACTGCAATGGAGGACTCCAGGCGGTCAACTCTCAGGCACAGGCGATAATGACCGGCTGCGGGGATATTTTCATTGCCTGTGGGGTAGAGAACATGAGCCACTACGCTATGGGCTCCCAGGTTCAGGCGGCGATGAAAGCGGGATTGCCTGTGTCCTTCCACCCCGAGGTCGTGAGGAGAGGGGGGTCCGAGATTCTGAACATGGGTCTCTCCGCTGAAGCGATTGCTCAGAGATATGACTACTCGCGCGAGGACATGGACAGGTTTGGGCTGTGGAGCCATCAGAAGGCGGTTAAGGCCATCAGAGAGGAGGAGTGGTACAGGAAGAGGGTCATCCCCGCCAAGGTGGAGGTTGAGGGCCAGCCTACAAGGATTGTGGATAGGGATGAGACCCCAAGGGATGAGGCATTGGATAATCCTAATGCTGCGTGGGAAAGGATGCAGAAGCTTGAACCGAGGTTCAAGAAGGCGGAAGAGGGAGGCAAGGTGACCGCTGGGAGTTCGTCTGGCATTGTCGATTGTGCGGCAGCTTGCATGCTGATGTCAAAGGAGAAGGCCAAGGAGCTGGGATTTGAGCCTATGGTAACCATAAGGTCGATGGCGGTGGCTGGTGGCGAGCCGAAGATTCAGCTTCTCGCCCCAATACCAGCGATGCATAAAGCACTCGCCCGTGCCGGGCTTACTATGGATGATATGCAAGTTTGGGAGCCTAACGAGGCTTTTGCATCACCGGTCATGGCCTTCTGTGACGAGTTCGGCATAGCCTATGACGACCCGCGCATAAACCCCACGGGTGGAGCGATAGCCATCGGGCATCCTATCGGCTGTTCTGGTGTTCTCTACTTCGTTGAGATGGTTCACTGGATGGTGCGCAACAACCTTAGATGGGGTCTGCAGACGTTGTGCGGTGGTGCGGGATGTGGTATCGCCACCGTGGTGGAGAGGGAGTAATATAGCTAAACGGGAAATCTGTCCAGGGATTCGTGTGGCAACAAAATATCAAAGGCGAGAGCAGCGCCCATCCCTGTAATGGGGTTGGAAGCTGCCCTCGCAGTTTAGCGGGTAATTTCAGCGACTACAGGTAGATGATCTGAGGCGGTGCTCACCGGTACGTGAGCATCGCTTGCCGTCAGGTCGGGGGAGACCCATATATAATCGATACGTCTGTCGGGATCGAATGAGGGAAAAGTATATTCTGGAGGGTCGACTCCTGCCATGGCGTCTACAAGGCCAGCGAACTGTAACATCTCCATCTCAGCGTGACCGGGTTCCGCATTCAGGTCTCCCAATAGCACAGTACGCTCATCGTCCTCCCAGAAGGCAATGATGCTATGGGATTGAACCTGTCGAATACTAGTGTCTTCCTCGAGGTGATGGTAATGGGTGGCGATAACCTGGAGGCTATCGCCATTGCCCAGGTCTATCAGTGCCGCAGTGAAGCCTCGCAATATGAATAAATCGCGCGGCGGCAGATCGTGCTGGGTATATTCTATGATAGGGTAACGGCTAAGTATTGCGTTTCCCCAGAGGGGGTCTGCTGTAGGTCCGAAGATATATGGCAGGTCGAGCCGCTGCGATAGCCATGTCAGCATATCGAGCCTGCCACTGACTACCCAGCCCCTGGATATTTCTTGCAGCGCCACGATATCGGGATCGCTGTCTTCGATAACTTGGGCCAGGGCCTCCATATCCAGACGTCCCTCCGTGTTGAAGCCGTTGTGCAGATTGTAGGTCATTATACGGACTGGAAAGCCCCCACCGGAGACTGCTGTTGGCGAATGCCAGGTGATAGCCCCTACCAGTGGTAATACCAGAAGGAGTAGCGTCACCGCTGGTGCCAGCCATACCCTGCGGGGGAGCTTTATCCTTTGGCGTAAGCCGGTAGATGCACCCAAGGCGCAGGCTGCCACAATGAAGGCTGCTACGGGTTCCAAGATGGTATTGCTGTAGGGAAGGCTGATATCATAGACGGCATAATAGCCGAGGAGCAGCAGCAATAAGAGGAGCATACCCAGGCCATTGGACACATTTAGGCTTGAAAAACCCGCTTGCGGGGCGCTCACTCCAATGCCAATGAAAACCAGCACAATTAGCGGCGACAGCAATACCTGTCCGACAAAGAACAATACGGCTGCTGGCACCTCGTCTTGAACCTGCGATAACGCCAGGATGATAACCAGACCGAGGCCACAGATCAGAGCCAGGGGCCATGAGATTCGCGGTCTCCAACGTAGCACCCATACTGCGGCGATTAGACCAACTAGTTGCCCCAGCAGTATCCAGCCAAAGGCCCAGGGTAGTGGCCAACCAGTTAACACTGCCAGATGCGCTATGTTCTGGAAAATCACCAGTTGAAGGAAAAGGAATGGCCCGATAGCCAACCAGGTATACGACTTTCCCCTTGGCACTCCGTGAGTTGTAGTATCAGGCGTCACGGTAGGTTTCACATTCCTCCTGAGTGTTAGACTTGCCAGTATTATCCATTGAACTAACACAAATAACAGCGTCAACAGCAATGGCAGTAAACCTGCCTGCCAGCTTATATCATAGGTATTAAAGGCACCGTGAATGGCGGTATCCAACATTAGCCCCACCAGTAGTCCCACACCTAGGTGGCCCATGGTCACGCGGCCATTGTCCCGCAAATTGCGCATGTAAAGCGGCAGGAAAAGAACGAACAACGCCGTTGCCACCATTGCCAGGATCAGACTGACCAGCGGCTCGCCCGGCAGAATCTGTATGACTAATCGCAATAGACCTAGTCCGCCGGCGGTGACGACTACTACCAGGCGGCTGCCCAGCAAGCGATGGAGTGGCCATGCCAGGAAAGCAGTGAGGAATATGATAGCGGCAAGTCCACCAGCCTCTATTGCGCCCAGGCCCATTCGGTCGCCCAGCAGCCAGACTACGCCAGGTACCAGCACCCTCAGCAACTGAAGCGCGAAAAGAACCGTTAGCGCTAGCAAGCTC
>CAZYLE010000073.1:0-3554 GCA_964648675.1 uncultured Dehalococcoidales bacterium | reverse complement strand
TTGCAGTCTCAACTTTATCATTCATTGCCGTACCTTTCCGAGCATAGCTCCTTAAGTTAATGATAATAACTATACTGTCTATGATTAACGTGAACTGTAACAGAATGTATTCGCCGGGTCAATAATGGGATGGCTAAAAAGGCGTAATTCACGGAAGTTCCCTTTTCGTAGCGTGTGCACAGGTCTCTTGTATGTATAGATGGTTAAAAACGACACCGCTAGATGGTGTATAATACCATGAAGTCCACTGCAAGTGCAGCCAGGCAGATTTGGAGAGGTCAGGATGAATTATTTCGCCTATGCCTCCAATCTAAGTCGTAGGCAGATGTCGGAACGCTGCCCTGACAGCCAGCCCAAATTCATAGCTACTTTGCCGAATCACAAGCTAGTATTTGCGGGATGGTCGAGAAATTGGCACGGTGGAACTGCTACCATCAGGCCATTTCAGGGCGAGAAGGTTATCGGAGCTGTCTATGAGATTTCGGACAAATGCTTGAGGTCGCTGGATAAACACGAAGGCTACGAAGGCTACCCGACTATTTATAATCGGGTGAATAAGATGGTGATAACAGAGGATGGTGAGCGTGTGGAAGCCGTAACCTACATTATGAGGGAGCAATCAGAGGAGATAAAACCTTCACCGGAATACTTGACGGTGATTCAGCAGGGATATAAAGACTGGGGGATCGTATGAACCGTGGAGATTTGGAGAGGAGGAAAGCAAAGAATGCAACTTAGGAAGACATACAGGAATATCAACCCGGAGATGCTCTACGACGAGATGCAAGACTTCATCATAAAGCAGGGCGCAACACTGGGCGAAAGGAAGCTGGAGACATACTCGCTTCCAGGTGGGTCATCGCATGTTTCCCGGGCGACTCTTACGTTCAAAATGCCTACTCAGGGAGGCAAAGGGGAAGAGGAGTGTATAAGGGTGCACATTGTGGGGTCGGCCGTCGGTGAAACAAAAATGGTGCTTGACATCGATGAAAAGCTATTTCTTCCCGCCAATGTGTCGGTGTTGGAAGAGGACTTAGAATTTATCTTTGGCTCCTACGAGATCGGGCAATAAATAACCAACAGCAGTGTTAATAACGAGTTACTCCTGGCTTGCTTGTTAGCCCTCTGGCCTCTTTTCTATACATACCTTCGGTGTATTTTGACGATTGTCTAAGCTGGATGTGTTGTTGGCGCCCATAGATTTGCCGTTCTTCACCTATTATAATTGATTATGGTTAGAGTGTCTTTTACTCAGTTACGCCGGCGTTGCTGACGACGCACAGTCTGAAGCTTTGAGGAGGTAAATTCGGTATGAACTTTGAAGGTGTGGATTACTACAACGTCGATGAGTTGCTTTCCGACGAAGAGAAGATGACCAAGAACATGGTAAGGGATTTCCTGGAAAAAGAGATTGAGCCGCTTGTTGTTAACGCCTTCCACCAGGAGGAGCCGTTGAATACGCGGGAACTGGCTCCCAAGATGGGAGAACTGGGCATAATTGGCCCAGTTATTCCCAGAGAGTATGGGGCCGCTGGCGCCAACTATGTGACGTTTGGACTCATATGCCAGGAGCTGGAAAGGGTGGACAGCTCTCTTAGGAGTTTTGTCGGTGTTCAATCGGGACTGGTAATGTATCCCATATGGAGATTTGGGTCGGAGGAACAGAAGAATAAATGGCTGCCATCCATCGCTAAAGGAGAAACCATAGGTTGCTTTGGGCTAACGGAGCCAAACTACGGCTCAGACGTATCCTCAATGGAAGTGGTGGCGAGAAAGGATGGCAACAAATGGATTATAAATGGAACAAAACAATGGATCAGCGAGGCGTCGGTCGCTGATATCGCGGTTGTTTGGGCGCGGACGGATGATGGAGTAAGAGGGTTTCTGGTGGAACGGGGTACGGAAGGATTTAGTCAGACCTTTCAAAATCGCAAGGGCTCAATGAGAGCCGGTGATGTTGGCGAACTCGGGTTTTCAGACTGCGCGATACCAGCCGAGAACGCACTACCAGAAGCAGTAGGTTTGAGGTCGACCTTTATGTGCCTTAATCAGGCACGATATGGCATAGCATGGGGGGCGATTGGTGCTGCTATGGATTGCTATGAGACAGCCTTGAATTACGCCAAGGAGCGGGAACAGTTTGGAGCGCTGATTGCGTCATATCAACTGGTTCAGGAAAAACTGGTAACAATGTTGATGGAGATAACTAAAGGGCAACTCTTAGCCTACAGATTGGGAAGGCTCATGGATGAAGGGAAAGCCAGATACCAGCAGATCTCTATGGCCAAGAAGAACAATGTGGCTGTTGCACGGATGTGTGCCAGGACAGCGCGTGAACTGCTTGGGGCAAATGGGATATCTCTGGATTATTCTCCGATGAGACACATGGCAAATATCGAGTCAGTGTATACTTATCAGGGTACCGATCATATCCATACACTCATTCTGGGATATGATATTACTGGCATCGCGGCGTTTACCAGAACGCAATGATATAGCCAGTGCTGTTCCTCTTGAAGATAGATTAGCTAGCGGTGAGGAAGTTCTGTGTTTAAATAATCTTGGCTCCCCGAGCAGGGGGAAAACTCGAACTTTTTTCGATGTGTGGTTTATTAGCGGGATGCGTATATGCGGTGACAAATGCTATTACATAAGCTATGTCTTATTGTAGGCTTTTAAAAAGTCGTCTCTCGGTATCCCTGCTTTAGCACATATTGTCCTTAATGTTGAACTCTTTATCCTCTGATGACCTGGCATTGTCAGAGGCGTTTTACTCCCGTCAGGATTTTCACGTATCATAGCAATATGCTCCTTCTACCTAACTAGCCTGAAACCCAAGATCTCAAAAGCTCTTATGACCCTACGCTTGGGAGCATCAACTGGAAACTTCTCCGTCAAACAGTTACTCCTACTTCAGTAACGAAGGCTTCAAGAACAGGGGGCTCCAGTTCAACGACTTCTTTTCCGAAAGTCTCAATATGGAACTGGATTGCAGATTTTACGTCAGAGACGGCTTCTTCATAGGTATCCCCTTGCCCTATCACAACGCCTTTTAACCCTAAGGGATACGCCACATAGCCATCAAGGGCCTTTTCAACTATGATTTTAAATTGACGAACCTTAAAATCACCTTCTCGTCCCTCAGTAATGTCAATGTTGATCCCGTAGTCTGAGCGCAGTGCTGCTAGAAGCTCGTCAAATACCTTTACGTCGATCTTGTGTAACGTCTGGAGCATACTGGCTTTCTTAAGTGTATTTTCTAGGAGGCTCTTTGGTACATATCTTTCGATGACCTGAATATTTGCCTTATGTTTAAATCGCCACCAATCAGAATCTCGATCGTCGTAGAAAGGTCCAACTACCTGAGCAACCCCATAAATGTGGACATCCCCGTAATAGTTTGTTGGATATCCTCGGCACAGTAGAATGATATCTTTCTCACCAATGTTTACAAACCTTCTGATCGTCCTAGCAGCATACTTAGCACTTCCTTCAGTACAGTTATACGTCTTCCTCAGAGATGATTCTAGCTCTTCTTGGCTAACCTTATCTGG
>CAZYLE010000072.1:0-7780 GCA_964648675.1 uncultured Dehalococcoidales bacterium | reverse complement strand
TAACTCATTGGCCAAAATGGTAAATCCAACTGAGGAATCTTAAGCCAAGAATGGAGGATTGGCCTAGGTTAGGTGTGAAGGAATGGACAAGCGTGAAGCATTTATAATCGCTAAGCCCAAGTTATGGCTAATAAACTACATCGAGGCCCTAAAGCCTCGAGAAACCTTCCTGCTAACCTTCACTGGCTTTTGCGCCGCCGTGGTCGCTGGCAACGGCAATGCCCCTGTGGGCTGGCTTCTACTCACCACAATAGCCATACTCTTAGGAAGTGGTGGTGCCAATGGCCTGACCAACTATATCGACCGTGAGGTCGATGCCAAAATGAAGAGAACTCAACGCCGTCCCCTTCCCTCAAGAAGGATTTTTCCTGCGTGGAAGATATTGCCTCTGGTTATAACCTTGATAGTCATCGGGCTTATCATCGCCTGGTTTCTTGACCCCCTCTGCTTCGTCTTCGGTCTATTGGGCGTTATTGCAGCCTCGACATGGCGGAAGAAAGTGACCTGCGTATTCCCCCAAGGAACAATAGCTAGCTGTGCCCCGATAATTGTCGGTTATGTGGCGATTGGCCATCGCCTGGATTTGACCATTCTGCTTCTTTGCATCCTTATCGGGGTCTGGATACCCATCCATGTATGGAGCGTAATGATCGCCAATCGGGAGGACTATATGCGTGCCGGGATTACATATTTCCCTTTGTCCTGGAAGGATAAAAATGTGATAAGGTTGCTTCTTAGCCTATCAGTCCTTCTGTACGGGACTTCCATTGCCCTTTACTACTTTAGCGACCTCAGTTTACCCTATCTGGTTGTGGCAAACATCCTAGGTATCCTGATGATTTTGGCCACTACCAGGCTACTGATCAGGGGTATGTCACACGATGCCTGGCGGGTTTACAAGCTAACTGCCTTCCCCTACCTAGGGATTCTCTTTCTCACCATGGCTCTGAACCTTTGGCTAACTTAAGGAGACCAGGATGGACTTCAGGCTAAGCGAACAAGAGAGCATGATCCGGAACTTGGCGCGCGATTTTGCTGAAAAATCGGTGCAGCCTGTGGCAATGGAGATCGACCGCCAGTGTGAGTTCCCTTTTAAGCTGGCGAGGGAAATGGCAAGCCTGGGGTATTTCGGGCTGCCTTATCCCGTGGACTACGGTGGCGTCGGGGCAGGCTATATTGGTTATGTTCTGGTTATCGAGCAACTGTGCCGTGCCTCCATGGTTGTTGGGGCGATTATCACAGTCAATGGCCTCGCTGAAGAGGCGATATTCCGCTATGGAAGTGAGGAGCAAAAACAGAGATTCCTGATGCCTTTGACTCAAGGGATGTTGTTATCATCCTTCGCCTTTGCCGAGGCAGCCACAGGCTCCGACCCCGGAGCTATAGAAACAAGAGCAAAGCCTGAGGGCGCCGATTATATCATCACCGGGCAAAAGCAGTTCGTTGCCCTTTCCCCTGCTTCCCAAATTACGCTGGTTTTCGCCAAGGATGAAACAGATAAGGTCAGCGCCTTTATCGTTGAAACCCCTTCACCAGGGTACAATATACGCCACGCCTGCGAGACCATGGGAGTAAGGGGTTTGGGTCCATCGGTAATCTATCTTGATGAGATTAGACTACCCCAGGGGAACCTCCTTGGTGAGAAAGGAAAGGGCTCTGAGATTATGCTGGAGGCGGTAAGCGTTAGCAAGCTGGGCGTGGCTGCTCAGGCATTAGGGATAGGGCAAGGAGCTCTGGATCTATCCTTGGACTATGCTCAGGAGAGGAAAGCCTACGGCAAGTCTATTGCACATCTTGATACAATAAAGTGGCTGCTCGCTGAGATGGCCTCCAGAGCGGAGGCATCGAGATGGCTTACGTATAGAACCGCCTTCCTGAAGGACCAGGGGGCGAATATTGAGAAAGAATCGTCGATCGCAAAACTTTTTACTTCTCAGGCGGCTGTCGATACTACCAGAATGGCGATGCAAGTCCATGGGGCGTATGGCTACATGAAGGATATGGAGATCGAGAGGCTTTACCGAGATGCGAAGCTTACCGAGATATACGAGGGGGTTTCCGAGATACAGAGGGTAATCATCGCCGACGACCTACTGAAGGAGAGGGCTTGAGCTTTGAGGTAACAAAATCATGCCCTGACACGCGTGCTCGCGCAGGCATGCTCATAACCCAACACGGCGCGGTGCCGACCCCTGCCTTTGCCCCGGTGGGCACCCAGGCAACGGTTAAGTCCCTCACCCCTCATGATCTGAGCTCTCTGGGCGCCACGATTTTATTGAGCAATACCTATCATCTCTACCTCAGGCCAGGGATCGATGTCATTGAAAAGATGGGCGGTCTCCATCGTTTCATGGGGTGGCACGGACCATTGCTCACCGATAGTGGCGGCTTTCAGGTTTTCAGCCTGGCTCATCTTCGCCGGTTAAGCGATGAGGGGGTGCTTTTCAGGTCCCACATCGACGGCAGTGAGCATTTCCTCACTCCAGAGCTTTGCATACAGCTACAAGAGAAGATAGGCGCTGATATTATCATGACCCTTGATGTTTGCCCACCATATAGCGATGACCTCGATGCTGTGAAAAAGGCGATGGAGAGAACGCATCGCTGGGCACAGAGATGCCAGGCGAGCCATAAACGAGAGGACCAAGCGCTATACGGAATCGTTCAAGGCGGTGTACATATGGAGCTTCGCCGTCACTCGGTTAACGTTCTTGCAAGTATGGGTTTTGATGGCTACGCCATAGGTGGCTTGAGCCTCGGCGAACCTAAGGAGACAATGAACACCACAGTGGGAGAGACGGTAGCGCTCCTCCCCGAGGATAAGCCTCGCTATCTCATGGGTGTAGGTTCGCCTGATGACCTCTTCGAAGGGGTTTCAAGGGGAATCGATATTTTCGACAGCGCCTTGCCCACCCGTATCGCCAGAAATGGTGGCCTTTTCACCATGAAGGGTAGGATTACTATAAGGAATGCTTTCTATAAAAATTGCGATGAGCCTGTCGAAAAGGGGTGCGACTGTTATACTTGCCAACACTTCAGTGCAGCCTACATACATCACCTCTTTAAGTGTGAGGAGCTCCTGGCCTACCGCCTGACTACTATCCATAACCTGCGTTTTGTGCTTGGGCTAATGGAGAAAATGAGAAAGCATATCGAAAATGGCACTTTCCTCTCCTTCAAGCAGTCCTTCCTGTATGACTATGAGCCAGCCAATGAAGAAATAAGGCTTGCCCAAAAGGAGAAGTGGCTGAAGACGCGAGACAGAAAGTTTATTGAGAGTCTCTAAGAATTCGCCAATCGTGGGAATATATGTTGAATCGACTGTCTCTGGCGAATCCCACAAGGGTTATACCCATGAGATGGGCACTCCTTATTGCCAAATACGTGGTAGCGGATATGGTGATAATTATCGGCACCCGGGCATAGATAGCCTTTTTTATTGTGGATATTGTCTGACGACACGAGGTGACCAAAATGCTCTGAGGTAGTTCAATGCCCTTTTTTAAGGATAAACCAACGATCTTGTCTATGGCACAATGTCTGCTTACATCCTCCACAAAAATGGCGCTTGAGCCGTGAAAGATCCCCACAACATGGGTCGCCCCGCTCTTTTTGTATAGAGGGTTATTCTCATCCAGCTTCTTTATGAAATCGAATACATCACTCTCGGTTATTCTTAGTCGCGAGGTGACCTTTTGGGGTTTGACCGTTCCCGCCCTTTTTGCAGATACCGAGATCTTGTTCGCCCCCCATTCAATCTCTATATCTGATACAGTGATCCCTATAGACAGCAAGTATCCCAGAGCGAGTTCCTCGAGATCTGTAGGCAAACAATAAAGCCGCTGACGTGTTCTGCCATCGAGCTTTATAACCACCTCTGCTTCATGGATTACAGAGTCTAGTCGAGCTTCTCTTTTAGCGCCAGCGACTTTACCGATTTCGATATTCTCTAGTTCCATCCTATTTGGCTTCGGAAGCAAGCCGTTCCAACACCTCAGGAGGCAACTGCCTAGCGATATCGATCTTCTTAACACAGCTAGTTCTAATACCTCGCTTCTTTGCCTCCTCTCGAAGCAGTCTACCACTTATTTTTTTAGTCAGCTCCTCAGCGTCCATAACAATCCCTTTCAGGCAACCTCGCTCTCCAGAGGCTCCACCGTTACCCCTTTTTCAGAGACCCAAGAAAGCCCCCGCTCAATATCTTCATCGCTTCCTTCCATCTCTAAGATAACCCAGCTATGATCCTCAGTAAGGTCGCCTCGTTTAATAGTAGTCGTTAACCTGAAATCCTGGCCAAGGTAATAGACTATAGGTTCTGTCACTAGCTCCGCAGGGAATGTTAACTTCATTTTTCGTTGTGCCATGCCATCATCCCTTCTCTTACTGAGCTTTCTCAGCAACTGCCTTCCTGAGAGAGTCGATAATTTCCTTACTGGATGAGCCTGGACCGAAAATAGCCTTTATCCCCATCTGCTCTAGTGCAGGGACATCCTCTTCGGGAATGATTCCACCAGCGACCAACACCACATTTTCCAGTCCTTTATCTTTGAGCCGCTGCATAGTGGCGGGGAATATCTCCATGTGTGCTCCTGACAGTATGCTTAATCCCACAACCTGAACATCCTCCTGGAGAGCAGTTTCTGCTATCATCTCTGGCGTTTGGCGAAGCCCAGAATAGATAACCTCCATCCCTGCATCGCGGAGAATGCGCGCCACCAACTTCGCACCTCGGTCATGTCCATCTAGCCCAGGTTTAGCAATTAATACCCTGATCTTTTCTTCCATAAGAACTCTCCTTATTTTATGCTCTGGATAAGCTCGAAGAGAACGCCCCTGGTTGATTTAGGGTGCAAGAAACAGAACCCCGGCCCTCTACCAAGGGTAATCACGCCTTTGGCCTCCAGAGATTTGACCAGACCTTCTACATCATCAACCTCGAGGTTTATGTGGTGCAACCCCTCACCACGCCGCTCCAAAAATCGGGATAGACCGCCCCCAGGATCGGTTGGCTCCATAACTTCAAAGGCCTGATTGCCCACCTTCAGCATGACGTTCTTCATTCCTTCACCTGGCCAGTCCATCACTTCTGTTAGCCGCTCCAGGCCAAATAGGTTACAGTATAGATTCGCCACCTCGTCGAGGTTCTTCACTAGAATACCAGCATGTCCAATCCCTTTGATCATTCTCCGTCTCCTAACAGCGTGATAGTATATCCAGGATGTCCTGATTTTGTAATAGAACGTGCTCTAAACTTTTTGTGCCAACTCGATGAGCACCCCTTTCGTAGCACGAGGATGTACGAAACCAATCATTCCTGCCAACCCCTTTCGTGGCTGCTTGTCGATGAGCTCTATTCCCTTCGCTGCCAGCGACTTTAGCTCTTCATCGATGTTGTCCACCTCAAGACAGATATGATGAATACCTTCCCCACGTTTCTCAATGAACTTTGCGACACCTCCTTCAGGATCGATGGGCTCAATTAGCTCGATCTCGCCATCACCTATAGGAATAAGAGCCGCTTTTACTCCCTGATCGGGGAGGGTCTCTCTATGCGATGACTCGAACCCGAAGACGCTATTAAAGACTCCCAACGCTTCATCGAGGTTCTTTACCGCAATACAGATGTGGTCAACACGCTTGATCATCCTTTCTTTCCTCCTTTTTAATCCTTTGGTTTCTGGTTCTAAAAGGCGATAAACTCCTTCTGCTCTCCAAAGACACGGCGAAGTACATCGCATATCTCTCCAATGGTGGCATATGCCTCCACACACTCCAAGATTGCGGGCATAGTATTCTCAGTGCCCGTTGCTACCTTCTCCAGCTTCTGTAAAACAGCACTAACTGTGGCACTATCCCTATTTTGCTTCACCTGGGCGAGGTGCTCTTTTTGCCTATTTGCCACCTGGGGGTCAAAGCGAAGTAGCCCTGTTATCTTCGGATACGGGGAGACGAACTTGTTTACACCAACTACAACCTTCTTCTCACTCTCAATGTCCTTCTGGGTACGATAGGAACTCTCCTGTATCTCTCTTTGCGGGTATCCCTGCTCAATGGCAGCAAGCACGTCACCAATATCGTCGATCTTATGGATGTAACTCTCTGCTTCTTCCTCCAAGGTATTGGTCAGCGATTCCACCAGATATGAGCCCCCCAGTGGATCCACTACATTGGCAACATCTGTTTCATAAGCTAATAGCTGCTGGGTACGTAAGGCAACGGTCACTGCATCCTCGCTAGGAATGGCGTAGGCCTCATCATAAGAGCAGGTGTGCAGTGATTGAGTTCCACCCAATACCGCTGCTAGAGCTTGAATTGCAGTCCTAATAACGTTGTTTGTTGGCTGCTGGGCCGTTAGCGTATGACCACAGGTTTGGGTATGAAAGCGGAGCATCCAACTTCGAGACTCTTTAGCCCCAAAGCGTTCTCGCATGATCTTGGCCCACAGTCGGCGCCCTGCCCTAAACTTGGCTACCTCTTCAAAGAGGTTGTTATAAGCTGAGAAGAAGAAGGAGAGCCTGCCAGCGAACTCGTCGATATCAAGACCGGCGTTAATGGCTGCTTGAACATAGGCGATGCCATTGGCTAGAGTAAAACCCAGCTCTTGAGCTGCAGTGGATCCCGCTTCCCTGATATGATAGCCGCTAATACTGATGGTATTCCATCGTGGAACCTCTTCCCCGCAATACTTAAAGATATCGGTGATTAATCTCATAGAGGGGCGCGGTGGAAATATATAGGTTCCACGAGCAACATACTCCTTCAAGATATCGTTCTGGATGGTGCCATTCAATGTTTTTAGGTCGATTCCCTGCTTCTTAGCCAGAGCGACATACATAGCGAGCAGCACCGGCGCCGTGGAGTTAATCGTCATCGATGTGCTCACCTTATCCAACGGTATCTCCCTAAAAAGCATCTCCATATCCGCGAGAGTATCTATAGCCACCCCGACCTTCCCGATCTCACCTATAGCCATTTCGTGGTCAGAATCATAACCAATCTGTGTTGGTAAGTCGAAAGCAATACTCAGTCCATTTTGCCCTTGCTCCAATAGATATCGATAGCGCTTATTGGACTCCTCAGCATCAGCAAAGCCAGCGTATTGCCGCATTGTCCAAAGCCTTCCTCGATACATATTGGGTTGGATACCACGGGTGAAGGGGTATTCTCCTGGGTAGCCCAAGGCCTCATCATAATCCATCCCCTCAAGATCATCTGGAGCATATAAATCATCGATCTCTGTACCTGAGCTGATCTCAAAGCGCTCCTGACGCTCAGGTGAGCGTTTGATAACCTTGCCAAGTGTAGTATCCCGCCACTCCTGTTTGCTCTTACTAGGCATACCATCCCTCCTTTAAGGCTCTGGGAAAACTTACTATCTAAAAGTTTATCCCACTTCTTGGTGAGTGTCAATCTCGCATTGAGACTGCGACGCCCCAGTATAGCATGCCTCACAACCCAATTGCCGCTGAAGCAAGGCAATCTCAATATACTGGAGCAAACAATTGACGCTGACCTAATAGTACCGTACAATATGTAGTAGAACTATGAATTCGGGGACTTACCTTCAGAAATACAGCGTAATATGATAGTATCCCCAAAAAGGAGGAATAACGCTCCTTTAATTCTTTACAGGGTTGTTCAGGTAGCAGATGAAAAGGACGTTTATTGTGGAAAGCTCTTAGCTGAGTTGGGCGCTGATATTATCAAGATAGAAAAGCCTGGAGGCGATGAGACCAGAAACATTCGTCCCTTCGCTGGAGATGATCCCCACCCCGAAAAG
>CAZYLE010000071.1:0-7825 GCA_964648675.1 uncultured Dehalococcoidales bacterium | reverse complement strand
GGCTGGAGCGGCCTCAATAACGCTTATTTTCCCTGAGGAAACGCCGGCCAGGATACACATCGGCGGAGGTGCATCTGGCATTGAGGCAGATGAGGGGTTTGAATGGCTAGATAGCGATTACAGTACCCCGAGTTGGGCCGGCCATGAAGGGCCAGCACTGGAAATTGAGGTCAACCTAGTTGTGGGCTCGCTAATATTGCAACTAGAGTAAACCTGTTGGCTATCAAGAGGGGCCGGTGATGAGGATAGTTAGCGGGTGACCTCCCTTCGCGTCATTTCTTAGAAACCTTGGGTAATCGTGGAATAAACATTCCGACCTTGATCTTGTAATCATAATATTCCTGCCCGAATCTACTCTTAAGCTCTCTTTCTTCCCACAGAACTATCCGCAGGTAGACTATCACCAACACCGATATGGTTGCTATCAGACCGATAACGGACTTGAAGCCTATGGCCACACTAAATGACAGAACTATGCAGGACAGACAAATCGGATTCCTTATGTAAGAATATATGCCTTTTGTAATCAGGGTATGTGCTTCGATTCCTGCCAAGATCTTAAATGAGGCAGCTTTCACTCCCAGGGCAGAGAGCGATATGCCCGCGATAGCAAGAATAGCGCACACTGAATAGCCTACCCAGTCCGATAATGGCAATAGGGGCAGACCGGCTCTATTGGTAAAATAAGATACGATAATTATTGCGACAACCCAGGGCATCCCGATGCATCCCCCTAACAGTAGCTAAAAGAGTAGTATCGGCATTATGATGCCCACCCAAATAACAGAAACAAGCCCCAACCCAACCAGAACCCACCACCATCTTAGCTTTTTGAAATACCGAAGAAATGGCTTTATATTGAGGCATATATGAACGACCATAAGGATTCCGAAGATGCAAGAACTGGTGACGTGTGGGATATAGAACATTGCGTTAAATGGGGGGAAGAAATTCCATATGCCGGTTAGAGCTGTCGTTAAACCGAAAATAACCATGGCAATGCTGACTACACGCTTCGCAATTTTCATATAAGCCTCCTTTGCCAATTCTGAGGCCCTACTGATATCGGGACAGCTTATTAGTGAATACTTTGAATAGCCTACCCATTTTTGTCAAGCCATCTTGACTACACAGACGATATCTGATCTTATTTTAACCTTTGTGGACAAGAAGCAAGGTTGAGGGATATAATTTTTGAGCTTGGGACTGCCAAGGGACATGTGCACAGGTGAAGAGGTCGAAGGAGAAGAAGATAGCGATAGTGGGAGTGGGGAACCTGCTGCTCAAGGATGAGGGTGTTGGAGTTCATGTTGCATGGGAGCTGCAGCGGCGTTCTCTGCCCGCGAATATACTGTTGATAGACGGCGGGACGTCTCCCGATGCCCTGGCATTTGTGGGGGAGGTTGACAAGCTGATTATAATCGATGCGGTGAGGGGAGGGGGTGAGGCAGGCGCCATCTACAGGCTTTCTCCCGATGACATAGACCAGTCGGAGAGGAATCCGATGTCGCTGCACGAATGGGAGCTTATGGATAGTCTGAAGTTGAGTAGCTACTGGACGGAAGATACGGAGGTGGTAATCATTGGGGTGGAGCCAGCGGAGATGGAATGGGGCCTGGAGCTTTCTGCTGAGGTGGAAGCCAGGATACCTCGCATTATAGAGGTGGTGCTTGAGGAAGTGGACTGACAATCGATACGCCATATAAACCTGTGGTGGCGTTATATGGCGACGGTGAGCAATACCTGACTTTGTGATATTTTATATGGGCAACTTGGTTGGGATGATAAATAGGATTATAGATATACCCACAATCATCGACCCCGTGATAGGCTCACATAATCGTTAAAAACGTACGCCTTTTACATAAAGACACAATAGCCGATATACGTCTTTTCCTTAGGCGATACTAAGGTGGCGTATCTTACGCCGGTGTTATGATTCTCTCCAGGCGCGGAAGGATCTCTTTGGCACCCTCGACGATTTCGTCGATGACTTCCTTGACACTCACTACCCTATCGATAAGCCCTACGGCCTGTCCGGCCATCCCCACACCGGAGTCCAGCTTGCCATCCTTGAGCACCTCTTCCGAGTGCCTACCGCCGATTATGGTCTGGAGCTCCTCAAGTGGGGCGTTCCTCGCCTCCATCTCAAGCAATCGGCTAACGATAGGGCTTTTAATGGCACGATGGGTGTTTCGAATGGAGCGCATCACGACCACGGTGTCCGTTTCTTCGGAGCGCACCAGCCAGTTTTTGAAGTTTGGATGGAGGGGAGCCTCATGTGTGGCCATGAACTTGGTGCCGATAACTACGCCCTCCGCTCCAAGGGCAAGAGCAGCGACAAAGCCGCGAGCGTCGACGATACCTCCTCCGGCGATAAGCGGTATCGATATGGCCTTTGCCGCCGCCTGAATGAGTACGAAGGTGCCGACATCGAGCATCCCGGTAGCACCGCCGTTCTCCATCCCGACCACAGTCACTGCGTCTGCTCCCACCCGCTGTGCTGTCTTGGCGTGTTTCACTGCGGCGCATTTATGGATGATTTTCACATTACCCTCTCTTAGGCGGGGTACATACTCGGTTGGGGCCTTATGACCTGAGGTCTCCACTACGGGGACTCCTTCCTCAATTATCGCCTCGATGTATTCGTCGTTTGGCAATGTCCTCATAGAGGGGAACAGGCTTATGTTGACGCCGAAAGGTTTATCGGTCAGGCTCTTCGTCTTCCTGATTTCTTCTCTGAGGTCTTCCTTGGTGGCACAGAATGCAGAAACGAGTATACCCAAACCCCCAGCGTTGGAGACCGCCGCCGCAAGCTCTGGGCAGGAAACCCACGCCATCCCCCCTTGAATGATGGGGTACTCGATGCCAAGCATCTCGGTGATCCTAGTGTTGAACATAGTTGGCTCCTCCCGCTGCTAATGTGCTAGGCCAATTTGGCATTTGCTGCTCGTATGATATGCTCGGCTTCAGCCATGGTTCGTTGGATCACTTCGGCGACAGTGGGGATATCTTCAATCCGGCCAGCACATTGGCCGCACATAAGGATTCCATTTACCGGGTCGCCATCTATAGTGGCCTTGGCAAACAATCGGGAGCCAACGGCGAAGCGCATGGTTGATGCCCAACTCCTCTTGCCACCTCCTATGCCTGACTCCTGACTCTTTATGGCAGAAGCGGTGCGAATCATTTCAGGATATGAAAGGTTCAGTGCTTTCTTCATGTGAAGGCCAGCCTGAATAGCGTCAATTATCGGCCAGCGGTTGCTTTTCAGCAGGTCTTCAGCCGCTTTGTTTCTTATCACCCGGCAGTTTATCCCGTCAAATGCAGGGTCAATCACCGTGTCTTCGATGGTAGCCTTAAGCCAAACTTCACGGATTGCATCGGCGACCTCGGCTTCCTGGGTAGCTGCCAGCCTGGTGCCCATGGCGATACCTTCGGCTCCCAAAGCCAGAGCTGCTACCAGACATTTGCCGTCAGTGTAGCCGCCAGCAGCAATGCAGGGAACCTTTACTGCACTACTGACGGCGGGTACCAGCACCAGGGCGCCCACATTACCGGAGTGTGAGGCTGCCTCGTAACCGGTAACGATGACGGCATCAGACCCCAGTTGTTCCGAGCGCATTGCGTGTCTCACGAAGGCTATCGTCCCGATAATCTTGCCCCCATAGCCGTGGACGGCCTCTATAACGGGTGCAATCTGAGGTGGTCTCCCCAGCGCATAGTTCAGCACGGGCACCTTTTCTTCGATGGCTACCGAGACCAGCTCACGGGTGCCCACACCCAGCGTGAGATTGATGCCAAAGGGTTTATCGGTAAGCTCTCTGAGTTCTCTAATGGCTTTTCTGATGCCATCCTTGTCATAATGGCTGCCGGCTAATACACCGAGGCCGCCGGCATTGGAGACGGCGGCGGCCAGTTTGGGTGTGGTGAGCCAGTTCATCCCCGAGAGCATAATGGGGTGCTCTATTCCAAAGAGCTCAGTCATCCTTGTTTTCACTAATGTGCTCCTTTCGATATACCTGTGATTATAAGTATAATTCTATCGCTTCCTTATTTTGGCAATGGACTCTGGTCAACTCTCTCTTGTCTTAAACACAACCAGTCCCTCCTCGTATCAGGCCAGTTTTGCAAATGTTGCTCTTATCACCTCCTCGGCTTCGGCAATGGTTTGCTCAATCACTTCCTTGCAGGTAGGTAGATTATTGATTATGCCAGTAACCTGCCCGACAGGTAAGACACCGCGCTCAAGGTCGCCTTGCTCCACAGCCGTCTGGAGACCGCCGATGCCAACTGCTTGACTGGCTAGACCTCTGATACTCCTCATTTTCAAGCCGCTGATAAAAAGCTTCCATAGCGGAACATCGAGCATGTGGCTTATATCTCTGGCCTCCGCCAGGGCTTTTGTCGGTGAAGCCATCGTCTGCCTGGTCATAATTTCAGCCGCCTTGGTCTTGAGGAACCTGCCAGGCAGACCATCAATGCGGTCAGAATATATCGTGTCCTCGGCAGCAGCCTGCAAACAGAGTTGCTTGAAGTTGTCATGGGTGGGGCTCTCTTGAGTGAGCATAAACCTGGTGCCCATGGATATGCCTTCCGCTCCTAGCGCTAGAGCTGCTGCCAGCCCCTTGCCATTGGAGAAGCCACCGGCGGCTATGATAGGAATATTTACCCAGGTGCGGGCCAGCGGTAGTAGTACCAGGGAGGTGATGTCGCCTCCATGGGCTGCTGCCTCGTTGCCGGTGACAATGAGGAAATCAGCTCCATCCAGCTCAGATCGGCGCGCGTGTCTCTGCATGACTACGGTACCCAAAACCTTGCCGCCGTACTTGTGGGCCGCTTGAATAATCCAATCGGCCCGGCCCAAAGAGGTGTTTATCACCGGAACCTTCTCCTCCAGGGCTACCATGGCATTCTCTCTGGATCCGGGGAAAAGTAGCGTAATATTTACCGCAAAGGGCTTGTCGGTGAGCGACCTGACCTCTCTGATAGCTTCCCTCGCCCCCTCAGGGGTATAGATAACGGGATTCAACATGCCCAGTCCACCGGCGTTGGAAACGGCAGCTACCAGCTGTGGTATGGCCACATAAGCCATTCCCGCTAGCATAATGGGATGCTCTATTCCCAACAGCTCGGTCATTTTTGTTTTCATTGAGGGACTCCTTTTTAGCTATTTGTGAATACCTAGAGTATCGTCTGCAGACGGTGCTTACGCTTGTTTCAGTGACGGACATGGTCCGCTCTGCTCTAGCGTCAGTATATCACAGCGGCAGGGTCAAGCCAACTTTGCCGAGGCTGTGCAGTGTGATGAAGTTGTACACGAAACTACATCAAAAGGAGGAACCTCTTGCCTCTACTTTTGTGCATTGTCCCTCTATACCAATTTTTGTAGTTGCCTGATTTATCAGGCCCACTTGCACAATTTTTAGACAACTACCATTATTATTGAACTGCTTTCGGTTGAAAGAGTTTAGTCCCACCCACCCTGGTTTGCGTATCTGGGGAGCATACCCAGGCTTCCCCCGGCGGGGAAAGTCCTCTCTCCCTTGATGTTCGAAGACTCGCCTCTGGCGAGGGGAGGGAGGATTTGCTCCTTTCCGCTCCATCAGGCAGAATGCTTCGCAGCATGGGGCGGTACCAGACCCACCGTGAGGGGAGAGGCCCCTCTAGATTTCCACTCCTATTATGAACTATAATCTACTGAGGTTTGTATATATGCTTAGGACTCATTCTTGCGGTCAGTTAACCAGTAAGAATATCGGTGCACAGGTGACCCTTGCTGGCTGGGTGCACCGGCGTCGGGACCATGGCGGGCTCGTTTTCATCGACCTGAGGGATAGGGATGGCCTGGTGCAGGTGGTCTTCAATCCTGAGATATCGACACAGGTACATGAAGTAGCTAATAGGTTGCGCAATGAGTATGTGGTGAAGGTTTCCGGCGAAGTAGAGAAACGCCCCCCAGGAACGGAGAATCCAAAGCTCCCCACCGGGGAGGTTGAGGTAGTTGCGCGGGATGTGGAGATACTCAATGCCTCAAAAACTCCGCCCTTTAGCGTAAATGAGGACGTTGATGTAGAAGAGAGCGTTCGCTTCAAGTATCGCTATCTTGACCTGCGCCGTGAGAAGTTGAGGGACAATATTATCCTGCGCTATCGGGTGGTCAAGTTCATGCGCGATTTCCTGGATGCTAGGGGGTTCATCGAGGTCGAGACCCCGATCCTTATCAAGAGCACGCCCGAAGGGGCTCGGGATTACCTCGTGCCCAGTCGAGTCCACCCGGGGAAATTTTACGCCCTGCCCCAGTCTCCACAGCAGCTCAAGCAGCTACTAATGGTGGCTGGCTTTGACAGGTATTACCAGATTGCCAAGTGCTTTCGCGATGAGGACCAGCGGGCGGACCGGCAGCCCGAGTTCACCCAGCTCGACCTGGAGATGAGCTTTGTCGAAGAGGAGGACATCCTGACTCTCATGGAGGAGCTTTTCACCTCGCTGGTGGAGAGTGTCACGCCAAACTTGCGAGTGGTTAAACCCTTCCCTCGTTTGTCATTCGCTGAGGCTATGGAGCGCTATGGCACGGACAAACCCGACCTGCGCTATGGCCTTGAGATCAAGGATTTGGCGGACATTGTGGCTGAGTGCGACTTCGCCGTGTTTCGCTCCGCCATAGACGGATGAGGTAGGGTGAGGGGGATATGTGCCTCAGGCTGCGGCAACTACTCGCGTCGCCAGATCAATGAGCTGGCTGAATTTGTTCAGGCTCGCGGGGCAAAGGGGCTGGTCAGCTTGCCACTGGGGGAAGAGCAGGGGAAGTCCGTGGCAGCCAAGTTCCTGACTATGGAGCAGATTGACGATATAGCTAGACTTTTCGAGGCAAAGGAGGGAGACCTCCTGCTCATCGTTGCCGGCGATCCAAACGTTGTTGCTGAGGCGCTTTGCGCCTTACGTGGGGAGATAGCGCGGCGCTTGGACCTCGCAGACCCCAGTCTCCTTGCATTCTGCTGGGTACTCGATTTCCCCTTGTTCGAGAGAGGGGAGGGGGGTAGGTTCGAGGCAATGCATCATCCATTTACTGCGCCCAGGGATGAGGACGTGCCTCTACTGGATAGCGCTCCAGAAAGGGTGCATGCCAAGCACTATGATATTGTGTGCAATGGCTGCGAGCTTTCCAGCGGGAGCATAAGGATCCATACCAGGGAGCTTCAGGAGAAAATTCTCCGGTTGTTGGGATATGGAGAGGAGGAGATGGAGCGGCGTTTCGGACATCTTCTTGAGGCTTTCGAATACGGTGCTCCGCCCCATGGCGGCATCGCTCCAGGGATCGATCGGCTGGTGATGATCCTCGCCGGGGAGGTGACTATCAGGGAGGTTATTCCCTTCCCCAAGAACCAGAGCGCGATGGACCAGATGTTCGATGCACCCGCCGAGGTATCTGGCGAGCAGCTTAAGGAGCTTCATCTCAGGTTGCTACAGGATTGAGGGCGTTCGTCATGGAGATTGCCGAAGCAACTTGCTGGCTTAGGGTTCTACTTGATGAAGCCGTAAGGAAGGAAAGAGCTGAAGGGGTCTTGCTCTCAGGAGGGCTGGATACCAGTATCATCGCCTTAATTGCCAAAAGGTATGTGCCTGGGCTTAAAGCCTTCACCGTAACCATGGAAGGCGTTGATGAAGACCTCAAATATGCCGTGAGGGTGGCTCAATTCCTTCGACTTGATCACGAAGTTCACTTTTTTACCGAACAGGAGATCGCGGATGCAGCCCGGGAAGCGATAAATATTTTGAGTAATAAGGATTACGAGGCTGGCGTCCCTCTGCACATCAAGGAAGG
>CAZYLE010000070.1:7452-7828 GCA_964648675.1 uncultured Dehalococcoidales bacterium | reverse complement strand
ACGGTGCAAGGGCTAGGCTAAATGAGTATTTCGGGCCCCCCGTATAATCGGGGGGTCCGCTCAAGGGATTTTCAATAATATTGGTAGAAAAGCTACTTCAAGTATAGTATATGTCGGAAAGGAGAGGTGCAAAGTGAAGTGTGTAAAATGTGGCCATGACGCTCCATATACGGAGTTTCGCTATCTATATAATGCCAGGATCGATGCCCCTATAAGCGTCAGGCAGTGCCCCAAGTGCGGAGTGTGGAACAGCGTTGATGAACTTACAGGCGAAGCGGGTGTGGAGGTGGTGGCCGGTGGAGCACCATGGGGCAAGTCAGCCGGTGTTGAGGGTTTGGCTGAGGAGGGTGTGAAAACAGACGACACTGGGTAATTT
>CAZYLE010000070.1:3723-7442 GCA_964648675.1 uncultured Dehalococcoidales bacterium | reverse complement strand
CAAGTGTTAGCCGGCCTATAAGCCTGACGGATGAAAGTCTACAATTGTTGAGGAGGCGATGATATCGCATTGGTGAACTATGATGAAGTGTGAATGGTGTGGATATGAAGGACCAGTCAGCGACTTTCGCTATTTGAGCCTTGCTGAGGAGGCGGGGCCAAATACATACCGCCAATGCCCCAAGTGTAATCGAGCCGTATACTGTGAGGAACTGGAGTTTGAATCGTTGGGGGAAGACGTTTGGGGGACAGGTAGTCTGCGGGGGCAGGTATTCAATAGACGATTATCGCCAGATAAAAAAGGTAGTGGTGGGAAGCGATGAGTGACAATGATAAGGTGTTAGTTACCAATATTCAAAGGTTCTCGGTGAACGATGGCCCTGGCTTCAGGACGAATGTGTTCATGAAGGGTTGTAATATGCACTGCGCTTGGTGCCATAACCCGGAGACGATAAAGTCCACACCGGAACTGTTCTGGCGAGCCGGTGTATGTATACAATGCGGTCGGTGCTTTGATGCCTGCCCTAGGGATGCCATTAATCCGCCTATCGACCCAGAAGAAGCCCGTGCCGATAACTCAACCTACAATAAAATCATCCGGGAAAACTGCGACCTGTGCATGAAATGTGTCGATGTCTGCCCCACTGGTGCTCTTGAGTTGGTGGGTCGGGCATATACGGTGGAAGAGGTGTTAGGTGAGGTGGAACAGGACATGCCTTTTTACGAAAACTCGGGTGGCGGCATGAACATCAGTGGTGGGGAGCCGACGGTGCATCCAGAGTTCACCGCCGAGCTTTTGCATGGTGCAAGGGCAAGAGGAATGAGTAGCTGTCTGGACACTAATGGGAACTGTAAATGGGAAGTCCTGGAGCCACTTTTGGAGTATGTGGATGTCGTTCTGTATGATTTGAAGCACATCGATTCGGCGGAGCACAAGAGGCTAACGGGTGTCGGCAACGAGTTGGTCTTGGCTAACTTGAGGAAACTTTTGGAGGTGGAGGCACGGGTTTGGCTGCGGGTTGTGGTCATCCCTGACTACAGCGATTCGTTAGACTACCATGAAAAGGTGGCAGCCTTTTTGAAAACGTTACCGCACCCTCCAGAGAGGATTGATTTGCTGCCTTTCCACAACTGGTGCGAGAGTAAATATAGACAATTGGGCATCAAGTGGGTCTATTCAGATACGCAGGCCTTGGACCCAAGCATACTGAGGCCAGCTATACAGGTGTACCAAGATGCCGGCTTAGAAGCAACGATTGGAGGCTCAGGTTTCGAATAGTGAATAATACAGATGATAGCAATGTTCTCGGGGTCGTTAATGACATTCAACGAATGAGCATGTGCGACGGGCCCGGGTATCGAACCACGGTTTTTCTGAAGGGTTGTTACCTTAATTGCCAGTGGTGCCACAACCCGGAGGGAAAGAGACGTTATCCCGAGGTTTTCCCCTACATTCCGAACTGCATTGGCTGTGGAGACTGCCTGGACGTTTGCCCCACCGGCGCTCTCACTCTGGAGGATGACAATAAGCCTGTGATTGACAAGGGACTGTGCAATGTCTGCCTTCAGTGTATAAAAGTATGCAAGTATGATGCTCTTGTGGTCTGGGGCAAGATTATGACGGCTGGCGAGGTCATAGAGGAGGTGGAGAAGGATAGGCCTTTTTATGTTACCTCGGGAGGCGGGATGACCCTTTCTGGCGGCGAACCGATGGCCCAGCCCGAGTTCGCCTTGGCCTTGATGAAAATGGCGAAGGAGCGTGGCATCGACACCGCTCTGGATACAGCCAGTAGCCCGTGGGAGGACCTTGAGAAGGTGCTGGAATATACCGATTTGGTTTTGTATGATATCAAGATTATGGATTCCAAGTCTCATAAAGAGTACTCGGGACGCGGTAATGAACATATCCTGGAGAACGCCAGGCGCATTGCCGCTAAGGGTATCAAGATGCGCATACGTATTCCCGTCATTCCTGGCAGAAATAACACGATAGAAAACATGGAGGCAACAGGCAAGTTCATTGAGAGCCTGGGAGATGTGGTTCAAGGTATTGACTTGCTGCCGTATCATCCTTATGCCGGAGCTAAGTATAGGATCTTCGGCTTGCCCTATCCATTTCCCGAAGGAGAAGGTCTGCCTGACCAAAACGTGGAACCATTTATCAATGTGCTACTCGAATATGCGGATGTAACGGTAGGTGGGTAGAAGGGGGAGCAGCCATGCGCATGACATGTGACTCGTGCGGTTACAACGGTGATGTTCTGGAGTTCGAGTTCCTGTGCAGGGTTGGCTGACCAGCCTGTGGAGGGTCCGAGTTACGGGCATGTCCAAAATGCAACGACCGAGTTATTTTGCACAAGGCAGAGGCATTGGAAGATGAGGAAGAGGCGATGAAGGCACTGAGCAGGAGGCTGGCTGAGATATCACCAGATGATTCGGATCTCATGTTGGATGAAGCGAGGGAGATAATTCGCCAGCTCAGCAATCTTAATCTACGATGGAACATTACCGAACTGGATGATTTTATATTTGAGCGCCAGAGGGAGCTTGGGGTGGGAATGAGGAAGAGGTAGGGGAGCTACAAAGAGGAGAGGAATATGCTTATTAAGTGTGACGCTTGCGGCTACGAAGGTGAGGTGTTGGAGTTCCAGTATCTGTGCATGGCTGGGTGACCCGCTACTGGAGCGTCCGAGTTGCGGACGTGCCCTGAATGCAGAGAGCGAGTGCTTCTGCACAAGCCGGAGTTGATGGAGAACGAGGACGAGTTGATGAAGGAGCTCAGCATTAGACTGGCTCGGGTGACGGCTGATTCGCCTGACTACCTTCTGGACGAGGCGAAGAGCATAATTCGACAACTCGGTGCATACAACATGCGGCGGAACATCGCCGCACTGGATGAGTTTATACTCGAGCGCCAGAGAGAACTAGGATTGGGGTTGCGATAGACATTAACGGTACTCGCAGTTGACGCGGCGGGTGTGGGCTTACACAGGGGGAAAGAGAAGCCAAGAAAGACGTATCAAGGGAAGGGTTGTGGGTAGCAAGGAGGAAGGGGAATGGATTTGACATGCCAGGAGTGTGGCTACACGGATGAAGCTGTGGTGTTTAAGTATATTTGCAAGATTGGCATTCTCCCTACCGGGGTGGATGAAATGAGACGGTGCCCGCGATGTGGAGCCAGAGTCTTTTTGGTGATGGCAGAGAAGCTGGAAGAAGAGGAAGAGCAGATGAAGGAACTCAGTCGGCAACTGGCGGCAATACCAGGTAACTCGCCTGAGTTCATGCTAAGAGAAGCCAGTGAGATCATTCACAAGCTCAGTGGTATTAACATGAGGTGGAATATTCCCGAGCTGGATGATTTCATAAGCCAGCGCCAAAGAGAGTTGGGGTTGGGTTTGAAAAGTAATTGAACCTATGATAAGGTTCGGATAAGGAAGGGAGGTAGGTTAAAGATAGTGGGAAAAGAGCAAAAGATAAGTGATATATCGATGTTGGTACCTGAGCCGGAAGATAATTATTTCCTGCCTCAGGAGATAATTGACCACATGGAGCGTATTAATCAGCTTTCTAAAAGGCATCCGGTGAACGTACTGGTAGCTGGCAAACAGGGATGTGGAAAATCTACTCTAGTTAGGCAATTCGCTGCTCGAAACAATCGGCCGATGGCCACTTTTCAGGTAGGGATTCTTTCGGAGCCGGGGCAGTTGTTTGGAGACATGA
>CAZYLE010000070.1:0-3713 GCA_964648675.1 uncultured Dehalococcoidales bacterium | reverse complement strand
GAGACATGAGGCTTAAGGAAGGAGAGACGTACTACCAGCAGTTCCTCTTCCCACAGGCAATCCAGACTCCAGGTTGTGTCGTACACTTGGAGGAAATAAACCGCCCGGAACATCCCAAAGCATTGAACATGCTGTTTTCTGTGCTTGCCGAGGATAGGCATGTATGGACGGATGAACTGGGATTGATCAGGGTTGCCCCTCAGGTGGTGTTTTTTGCCACACTTAACGAGGGCGAGGAGTTTATCGGCGTAGAGATGCTGGATGCGGCTTTGAGGGATAGGTTTTATGTTACCCTGATGGATTATTTGCCCGCTGATGTAGAGACGAAAGTACTTCATCTTAAAACAGGCATAGATGAGGCCAGCGCTCTGTCAATTGTAAATGTCGCCAACCAGTTGCGGGGGAATGCCAAGGAGCCTGTAATGGTTTCAACCCGTCACACGCTTATGATTGCGGAACTGGTGGCCATGGGGGCATCCATTAGGGAGGCATTCACTTCCAGCCTGCAGGTAAGCAGAGACATATTGGAATCTACACTCCTCTCCATTCACCTAGAGATGGGTCTTACCAGGAGTGGTGATGGCAGAGCGTACAAGCTTTACTAACTCGGAAATGATTGACGACAGAGTTGTTGGCGAGGGGAGCCTGTCCGAGTTCTGGCGGAAAAACACCTCACATATTGAAGCGACAGAGCTTGCCAATCTTCTTCGTGCCCTGCGTAAGGTGTCGGGGACTTTGGGGCAGAACGTCGGTGACATCGTTTATGCAGGTATGTCAAAATCCCCTGGTGATAGCATCATCCTCGACCCTGAGTTTGTTCTTGGGGAGTATCCTGTTAGCCCCTGGAAGGTCGACTATTTGGTGGGGCTGGTAGTCCACGAGGCTCTACATAAGACCGAATGGAGTGACTTGGTCTGGACTGAGGTGGAGAAGGCAAACCCTGGCATGAAGATCCGCGACAAGGTCATTCTCAGTAAGATTGTACGTATCGGCGAAGATATTTACGTTGATTCCATTTCTGAGCGGTCGATTCTGGGTCTTTACAACCGCAGGGCCAGAAAAGCGGCCATGGATGCGATGAGGAGTAATCTGGACCCTGAAGCTGTTTCAGTTGATGAGTTGGTATATCTATGGTGGTTGAGTGCTTGGGAAGAGGATTTGGGTGATGCCGATATTGAGACCTACCAAGAAGCGCTCAACGTGCTTAAAGGCGTTGTACCCGAACTGAGAGCGGTAATCGATAGTAAAAAAGGCGTGATCGATCGCTGCAACTTGCGCCGAGATATTTACCTCAAAGCCTGGGAAAGCGTTAGGGGTCTGATTGGCTCATGGAGAATAATAGATAAGGTCGTTTCATGGAGTTTCTTGGGTGAGGAAGTGGATTCTGTTTCGAAAAAGGCGAGCAGAGGTGAAAAAATTACGCTGAGCCCCGCTACGAAACTGGAGATAGAGGCAAAGCTGGCGGCAAGTTCAGGGAACATAACGCCTATCATCGAGTCAATTGTCGATGACCCGGATCAGGAGATCGTTCCTACTCGTTTGTGGGATTATAATATCCCAGCGCGTGGCATGGTGGACCAACGCCAGGTTGGCCGACTCAAGGCGATTATTCAGAGCTACGCGGATAGGAAAGTCCTAATAAGCCGCGGTCTTACTAGCGGTAAAGTGGACAGAAAGAGGTTGTACCGCGCCCCTATTACTGGTGCGTGCTTCTTGGACAAGCAAAAGCTTCCTGATGTGAGTTGGAGCATATCCTTGCTGATTGACGCTTCAGGTTCTATGAGTAGAGGGCAAAGCTGGAGATTGGTAGAGAGTGCAGTAGCCACTTTACATAAGGCATTCAGGGGGTCTAATAATCGATTACAGGTGTGGGCATATTTTGAGTCCCATGGTATCTGCATGATTACTAACTTGATTAAAGGGAATGAATTGATGTCTATAGCACCGGGCGGACAGACACCTTCGGGGCAAGCTATTATTGCTGCAGCCTACTTACTGCCGCGTGACAGAAAACGAAAACTCATGATACATGTTACCGATGGCGCGTCAAATTGCGGTTGTGATGTTGAATATGGCATCGATTATTGCAGGCAGCAAGGTATTAAACTTGTTACATTGGGCTGCGGCCTCGAGGATCAACAGGTGATGCTGGAGCAGTATGGCAGGACAGTGCAGTTCCTTGACCACTTTGGTCAGTTGCCTAGTGCGGTGGAAAGGCTGCTAAAGTGGGCATTTCTCTATGGGATTAAAGATAGGCCTAAAATCGCGAAAGATATCAGCAAGTCTCTTGTATAGGTTGGATACAATATCTGCCGTCTGCCAAAACTGATTTAGTTTTCACATTTTTTGTGATTTCAAATTACCCCTTCATGCGCCAAATCAACTTTCTATTAGCTTGCGTCTTTCACGGACCGATGTTTCCTGTTGTCGTCTGAGCCAGCGCCGTTCTTAATCCAAGCTGTTGCAGCATGTCGCGAACTGCCACCATCTCGCTATCTGTTGGCATCACTATATTACTTCTGAATTCAGGTCTGTAATTGAGCACGGTAACCTGGATCGAAGGGTCGATATCGAGAAGTCTTTGCCCCATGCGGCTAATCTCTGATATAGAAGTGAAGCTTCGGTTGTATGGAATGCCGACTCCAGCAAATACTTTCCCCGAATAGTTGTGGGCCAAGTACTTCACTGCTTCCCAGGCGGTTTCCTTATACTTATCAGCTAGACCTTTGTCAGTGAGACCCGTAATGCGCATGAAGGTATCCGTGTCCAAGGCCTTGAGGTCTATTCCTATATCGGTCATGCCGGCTTCGACCAGTTCATCTATATAATCGTGGCTGAGCAATGAACCGTTGGTATCGACATGGAAGCGTGCATCCGGGTCAGGATTAAGCCTTTTAAGCTCGGTGACAAACTGGGTTAACCAGGCTCTATTGAGCGTGGACTCGCCGCCAGAGATGGTCATTCGGTCTAACTTCAATTGCTCTCTTAATAGAGACAATCTTTGAGCGGTTTGTTTTGGGGTTAAGGCCTCACCTCGCCCTCTATACGTGATTAACCAATTCTGGCACTGTGGGCAGCGGAAATTGCATCCTGCAGCAAAGCATACTACCTCAAGATACAAAGAGTGGTTGCTTCGAGCTGGCCACGGTGTGCCAACCCCTCCAGCGGGATGTCCAGAGAAGCTCATTATGATTCTGCGCGGCACGTACTCTTTAGGTAACTCGGTTCTGATACTCATTCCATTTCTCACTATCGTGCGGCATGCCAGTCTTACAGCACCATCGATCTCTATTGCGCAACTCCAACAGCCACCTACTTCGCAGGGAGCAAATAGCCCTGGTTCTTGAGGCGAAGTAGCGACCGGGTAACCTGATTGCCGTAGAGCCTCTTTTACACTTATTCGCTCAGGTACTGAGGCGAGATCTCCATTCACTTCAATCCTCACTTCTCTTTCTCTTGGCTCTTCGACAAGTTCCAGTGCCTGGTGAGGACAGGTTAAAACACAAGCGCCACAGCCGATGCAAATTAGCTCGTCCGCTCCCGGGCAGTCGACTATCTCACTACATACGCCACAGCGGTGGCATTTCTCTGGATGATGAACGGCAACATAAGTCATTACAATCCCTTAGTATGGCGAAAGCACCCTCGGACTAGCAGGCATTCTACAACTTCGCCAACTTGCTTTCAAATTGTGGCTTGCTCTTTAACTACAC
>CAZYLE010000069.1:5847-7859 GCA_964648675.1 uncultured Dehalococcoidales bacterium | reverse complement strand
ACCATTTATAGAGACCGGAGCAAGGATAAGCAGGTATTGAGCATCGCAGCGGAGGAGGAGGAAACGCGCGAAGTACGGGCACCGAGGAGGCGAGCTAAGGTCACCACCGGAGTTACTGAGAGGGTTGCCACTGGCTGTGGCTCCATTTATGTAACGGTAAACTCCGATGCAGATGGGGTTTGTGAGGTGTTCTCCACCCTGGGGAAAGCGGGAGGCTGCGCCTCAGCACAGCTTGAGGCTATCTGCCGGCTTATCTCCCTGGCGCTTCGATCTGGGGTAAGTATAGATTCAGTGGTGAAGCACCTAAAAGGTATACGCTGCCCTTCCATCGCCTGGGAAGAGGGCCATTCCATACTCTCCTGTCCCGACGCCATTGGTAGTGTGCTGGAGAAGCATATAAAGAGCGAGGACACAACAACCAACCCTGACAGAATAACCGACTCTGGCGGAAATGGTCATATGATGAATATAGGGGGGCAGTGTCCAGAATGTGGCGGTATGCTGGTGTATCAGGAGGGGTGTCACATCTGCCCCGCCTGCGGTTATACAAAATGCAGTTAAGGAGGAAGATCGAGCCATGGAAAATCTTGACAGCTATATAGTAATGGGCATTGGAGCTCTTTTTGTTTTCCTCGGTTTAATCGTCTTGCTGTGGGCGAGGCAAAAAGCGAAAGGCTATGGCGATGTCCTTTCCCGGCGCGAGGAATTGAGAAGCTTCTTGGGCTACTGGCCAGACTTCATCCTACCTAGTGAGCTAAGAACGGGTGGCTGGGTTTCCATATTCATTGGAGCCGCTTTGATAATCCTGGGTATTGTATTATTGTTTTGGGTGTAAGGGTATAGGAGGAACGACTTGGCACAGAAAACGAAAATCAAGACCAAAGAAAGGGAGCCAAGCTTGGATCACATACAGGAGCGTCTTGACCTCCTGGACCTGCGTCTGGACGCTCTTGACACCATGATTACTGCCATCGCTGAGAGGATAATGAGACAACCAATAAACATAACGGTAACATGCCCCAACTGCGGGCGGTCTATTGAAATCACCTTGGTAGGCAATGAGAAGATGCTAAGGTAATGACGACGTGGAACGAAAAGGCAAGACGAAAGCTTTCAAAAGAGCGAGGCACCATCTTCAAGGACTGGGGTGGCAGAATCCCCATCGCCCTTATTTACCCTAATACCTATTACTTGGGCATGTCCAACCTTGGCTTTCAAACAATCTACGCCCTACTCAATGGCTACGGTAACATCGTGTGTGAGCGTGGTTTTTGGGATGAAAAAGCAAGAGAGCCCTTAAGCATTGAATCACAACGCCCCCTTAGCGATTTCGCCGCCATCGCCTTCTCCATCACATATGAACTTGACTACTTCAATGTAGTTAACATTTTGAATTCGAGCGGCATCCCGCTATTTGCCGCTGACCGCAATGATTCCTATCCTATAGTGATTGCCGGCGGAGCTTGCATCACCGCTAATCCGGCACCCCTTTCCCTCTTCTTCGACTGTTTCGCCATTGGAGAGGGGGAAGCTATTTTGCCGGCAGTGGTTGAGGTCATCAGCGAGGAAATTGAAGGGAGCAAGGACGAATTGCTGTCAGCACTTTCATCGCTTCCTGGGATTTATATGCCCAGCCGCCATGACGGCAAAGCTATCTCACGGCAGTGGGTGCGAGACATCGATGATTTTGCCACCACCTCGGTCATCCTTACCCCGCAGACAGAGCTTAGCGGAATGTATGTTATAGAGGTCACCCGTGGCTGCAGATGGGGTTGCCGCTTCTGCCTTGCTGGTTATCTTTTTCGACCTTTCCGCTACCGCTCTTTAGGGAATATACTGCATCAAGCTGAGCCCGGCCTGAGACAGGGAAAAAGAATCGGTCTTTTGGGAGCTTCACCCTCCGACCACCCCGATATAGAAGAACTGGTGACCAGGTTGCAACGCATGGGGGCACAAATCTCCATCAGCTCCCTGAGAATTCGTCCCCTGCCGCAAGTAATCCTCAAGGAACT
>CAZYLE010000069.1:1355-5837 GCA_964648675.1 uncultured Dehalococcoidales bacterium | reverse complement strand
CAATCACCCTGGCCCCTGAGGCAGGCTCGGAAAGACTGCGTAAAATCATCAACAAGGGCATAACTGATACTGACATCATCGAGGCGATAGACAAGGTGGCCAAGCACCACCTCAATCACCTCAAGCTCTATTTCATGATCGGACTGCCCGCAGAGACCGATGATGATATTGAAGACATTATTAAGCTGACCCTTTCCTTGAAAGGCTTTATTGACCGTAAAAAGTCACGGAGTACGGTTACTCTGACTGTCGAGCCTTTTGTGCCCAAGGCAGGTACCCCTTTCCAATGGCTACCTATGGCCAGCGTCGAAATACTGACACATCGTCTCTCTACCCTCAAGAATGGCCTTAAGCCAAAAGGCATCCAGATTACCTCAGAAAGCGTAAACTGGATGATTATACAGGGGGTTCTCTCAAGAGGCGACACCAGGCTGGCGCAAGTGCTGGCCAAGATGGAAAACAAGACACTCTCTTCATGGCATCAGGCAATGGAGCAGTGCTCGCTTAACCCAGGATATTATGTCAACAGGGAGATACCCCTTGGTGAGAGGCTACCATGGTCAAACATAGATTCAGGGGTCAGCAAGGACTACCTTATATCGGAGCTTGATCAGGCGCGCCTAGGAGAGGAGACCCCACCTTGCCCGCTGGCCCACTGTCAAAAATGTGGAGTTTGCTGATATGGATATAGAGCGGAACATACAAGAGGTTGAGAGGCGGATTGCCAGCGCCGCCAAACGGGCAGACAGGTCACCCGATGAGATAACCATCGTCGCTGTGACAAAGGGGGTTAAGCCCCGAGACATCAGGATTGCAGTGGAGGCTGGCATTAGGCACGTTGGCGAGAACAGGGTTCAAGACGCTAAGACAAAGACAGCATGCTTGTTTCCCGCGGAACTACGCCCGACGTGGCACATGGTGGGACATCTCCAGACCAACAAAGTTAAGACAGCAGTGGAGATTTTTGATATAATCCACAGCATAGATTCGGTCAGATTGGCGGAGTCCGTAAGTAAGCTTGTCCAAAACCTTTTTCCTGTGTTGCTCCAAGTCAATATCTCAGGAGAAGAGACCAAGAGCGGCTTCTCAATGACAGAATTGCCAAAGGCAACAGAAGAGATCGCCAGCCTGTCCAACCTAGAGGTTAAGGGGCTAATGACCATCGCTCCCTTTGTCAGGGATCCCGAGGAGGTCCGCCCCATATTCCGAAGGTTGCGGCAGCTTCGCGACTCCCTGGGGCTGGAACATCTCTCCATGGGGATGAGCGATGACTTTGAGATCGCAGTGGAGGAGGGGGCAACGCTGGTGAGGATTGGACGCGCAATTTTTAAGGAGTGAATAGTATGACAGTAAAACATCAGCTTAGAATTATACTGCAGACAGGGCCGTTTACACCCCCAGATTCCCTGCTTCGGGATTTGGATACAATTGACGGCATCCAGATCAACGTGCAGCGTTTAGGAGCATCTTTCCGTGGCGGAGGGGTAGCAACCTTTATCACGGTCACAACCAATAATTCCAGTATCGCTCCCCTAGCCGAAGCCGTTTACCAGCATACCAAACGGCTTAAGACGAGGGGAGGCGATGATCTGGTCATCCTCGTAGGGGGCGAAATCAACACAAATGAGGAAGAGGTGAGCTTTCGAGATGTGCAGTGTCAAAGGCATCTATCCCTTAAGGATAAATCTCAGGATGAAATAAGAGGGCTATTGCTAGAAGGCCATGCCGGTTAGATGAAAATCTCGTTTGTTGGTGGTGGGGTTATGGGCGAGGCAATTATCAAGGGCATTCTCGCCAAAGGGTTGACCATGCCTCGAGACATTATTGCCAGCGATATCAGCACGGAGCGTCTCGCCGTCTTGAAGCAGAGCTATAGCATTGAGACGTCTCGTAACAGCCTCCAGGCAGTAGAGGCCTCAGATGTTGCGGTTCTAGCCGTCAAGCCTCAGAACCTGGGAGCGATTACGGAGGAACTCAGAGGCGGCTTCCAGCCACATCAGCTCGTCCTTTCCATTATCGCCGGAGCTACTATTGCCACCATCACCAAAGGCCTGGGGCACAGCGCCGTGGTTCGGGCTATGCCCAATACCCCAGCCCAGATCGGCGAGGGAATGACCGTGTGGACCGCCTCAAGCGAAGTGCGACAGAGCCAAAAGGAGACAGCGCAGTCTATTCTCGGAGCATTGGGTAAGGAGGTCTATGTCCCCGATGAGAAATTCATCGATATGGCCACCGCAGTCAGCGGCAGTGGTCCCGCCTACTTCTTCCTCGTAATGGAAGCGCTCATCGATGCCGCGGCGGATATCGGCCTGCCTCAGGAAATAGCAGAGAAATTAGTCTTAAATACAGCCGTGGGAGCGGCACGCCTTGCCCAGGAGACGGGCAAGTATCCCAAAGAGTTGAGGGAAATGGTTACTTCACCAGGGGGGACAACGGAAAAGGGGGTGCTCCGGCTTGAGCAGGGAGACCTTAGAGCCCTTATCGCTCAAGCCGTCATCGCGGCATATGAAAGGGCAAAGGAGCTGGGGGGCTAAATTGAGGTGTCCTTTTCGGCGGATGAACTCCAGGGTCGTAATGTCTGATATCGCCCGCACAATTGCCATTATTCTTCTGTTCGTCATCGCACGCCTTATCTATCTAATCTAGCGTAGAAAATGCAATAGGGAGAGTTCCTCATGTTGGATGAGGAACTCTGAGATCACAGTTTTTAAAGGAGGTTGCGATGGATAAAGTTGCTGTTGTCACCGATAGCGTGTGTTGTATACCGCCTGAGCTGTTGAAGCAGTATGACATTTGGGTTGTACCCCTCTTGATAATCCATGAGGGCAGAAGCTATCGCGATGGGATCGATATGAGCCCTACCGAAGTTTACCGGATTATGCGAAAGAAAGAGGCACTGCCCACCACATCCATTCCATCACCAGGGGACATTCTCGAAGCGTATCGCCAGCTAAGCGAAAAGGTTGAAAGCATTCTTTGTATCACCGTCACCGGGTTACAAAGCAAAATGTTTGACACGGCGTTGTTAGCCAGAGATATGGCCAAAGTGGAATTTCCCAAAACCACCATCGAGGTAATGGATAGCCGTGCCGTAGCTGGTGCCCTGGGATTCATCGTCCTGGCAGCGGCAAAAGCTGCAAAGGAGGGGGCAAGCCTTGCTGAGGCAGTTGAGGCGGCCCAAAATATGAAGCTCAGGGTAAATTCCATTTTTATGCTGGATACTCTCTACTATCTGGCGCGGACTGGTCGCATCGCCAAGGCATCAGCCTGGGCTGGAGCGCTGCTGGACATGAAACCTGTCGTCGAGCATTCAACTGCTATAGGAGAAACGACACCTGTGGCACGTCCCAGAACCAAATCAAAAGCGGTGAGACGCATGCTGGAGATAATGGCGGAACGGGTCGGCGACTCTCCAGTTCATATCATGGTGCACCACGGTGATGAACTGGAAGAGGCAGAGAAACTCAAGGCCCAGATTGCCTCCCAGTTCAACTGCGTTGAGATTTATATCACCGACTTCACTCCTGCTATGGGAGTTCATGCTGGCCCCGGGCTACTCGCTATTTCATTTTATGCTGAATGAGGAGGCTACCGTGCAAAAAATGGCCATCGCCACCGATACTATAGCTTGTCTTACCAAGGAACAGATAGAGCATCATGAAATAGGTATAGTGCCGCTGAAGATTGATTTCGATGGCCACGTATATAGGGAGTATCTCGATATAAGTCCTTCTGCGGCATACCAATTTCTGGAAAAGGACCCTAAACGCTTCGTAACTTCCGCAGCATCCCCTCTCGAGTTTCTCAAAGCTTTCCGCGAGATGAGTAAGAGGGCTCAAAACATCCTTTTTATCACCGTTTCCTCCAAGCTCAGCGCTCAATACAGCGCAGCTCAGTTGGCGGTGGAGCAGGCCAAGCAAGAGCTTCCGGGGACTACTATCGGGCTTTTGGACTCCCGCAACGCTGCTGCAGCAGAAGGATTTATCGTACTGGCGGCAGCAAGAGCGGCAGCTCAGGGCAAAAACCTTCCTGAAGTCATCAAAGCGGCTGAAGAGGTGAAAGGTAAAATCCGCTTTGTCATGGTTCTGGAAACCATCCGCTATGTTTACCGTTCCGGACGCGTACCAAAGGTTGCAGCGCAGGCGGGTTCTGCGCTCAACATCAAGCCGATACTCACCATTTCCGATGGTGTGGTCCACTTTGCTGGTGCAACTAGAAATAAACAACGGGGAGTGAACCGCCTCCTCCAGATGATGAGGCATGAGGTAGAGAAACAAGCGGTGCATGTGGCAATAGTTCATGCCGATGCATTACAAGAGGCTGAGAGGCTCAAGGAGAGGGTAGCGTCCGAATTTAATTGTGTAGAACTGTGGCTCAGTGAATTCAGCCCTATAATGGGATACGCTACAGGACGTGGGCTATTGGGACTCGCTTTCTATGGTGAAAGTTGATTTTTTTACCCAGCAGCCCGTAGATGAACAC
>CAZYLE010000069.1:0-1345 GCA_964648675.1 uncultured Dehalococcoidales bacterium | reverse complement strand
TTTCATTATAGTCAGTGGCCTGCCTGGTACTGGGAAATCCTATTTCTGTCGAAAGCTCGCCGAACGCCTTCCTTTCCCTATTCTCGAGAGCGACGACCTGCGCAAGGTTATCTTTCCCTCCCCAGATTACAGTCTTGAGGAAAGCAATCGTCTTTTCCAAGCCTGCCACCGCCTTATCGAAGAGCTGCTGCGAAAAGGGATACCCGTCATCTTCGATGCCACAAATCTAATAGAGCGCCACCGAGAGCACCTTTACCGCATTGCCGATACCTTTGGAGCAAAATTAGTTCTCGTTCGTGTGGAGGCTCCGCCAGAAATAGTGCGCCAGCGCCTCAATGACCGCTTTTCTACCGCCGAACGCGAGGATAAGTCGGATGCCGACTGGAGGATTTACCAAAAAATGAAGCCCTCGGTGCAAAAGATCCGTCGCAACCATTTCGCCGTTGACACCTCCAGGGACATAGCGCCAGTGATCGACAAGATTGTGCGGGAGGCAAACCGCTAATGCGCAATCTTTTCCTATTATTGCATCCCAACGCCGTTTTCGATATTATGAAGCTACGAAGGACGAGTGAGGAGCAGAAATGGAGATTAAGGTCGCATCCGGTGACATAACAAAGCTCAAATTCGACGCCATTATAGTGAACCTTTTTGAAGGTATGAAAAGTCCTGCTGGAGCTACTGGAGCGGTTGACAAGGCTCTTGGCGGTCTCATAACCCAACTCATCGGCGAAGGCGAGATCAAGGGAAAGCTAAATGAAATGACCTTAATTCACAGCATGGGGAAGATCTCGCCAGCGAGAGTGGTCGTTGCCGGCTTGGGGAAAGAACAGGAGCTAAACCTAACCAAGATTCGCGGAGTTGTCGCTGAGGCATGCCGCTTCCTTAGAAAAGCAGGGGCGAAGCGAGTGGGCACCATTGCCCACGGCGCGGGCTCAGGGGGCATCGATGCCGAGAAATCGGCCCAAGCGGTAACCGAGGGAGCTATTTTAGGACTCTACACCTTCCGCAAACACCAAACCAAGGAGCCGGACCAAAAGGATATCAAGGAACTACGCATCGTAGAGAGGGATAGAAAAAAGCTTCCTGAATTACAGCGGGGGTTCAATATAGGAAGGATCATGGCTGAGGCCACAAACCTCGCCAGAGATATGGCCAATGAGCCTGCTAACTACATGACCCCCACCCAAATGGCCGAGGTAGCCAAGAAAGTGGCACAAGACTACGGACTCGAATTCAAGGTATTGGATAAGAAGGATATGGAGAAACTGGGAATGGGAGCCCTGCTAGGTGTCGCTCAAGGAAGCAGGCAGCCGCCAAAGTTCATCATGCTTAACTATAATGG
>CAZYLE010000068.1:0-7932 GCA_964648675.1 uncultured Dehalococcoidales bacterium | reverse complement strand
GAGATATTCTCTCTCAGATTGGAGAAACGCCTATTATAGAGTTGGCCAGGATGAATAACACCAACTCGACCATCCTAGCCAAGTTTGAGGCATTGAACCCGAGTGGAAGCGTAAAGGATGTAATGGCCTATTACATGATGGATGTTGCCGAAAAAAAGGGTCGGCTCAAGCCGGGAATGACGATAATTGAGGCCACTAGTGGTAACACAGGTATTTCCTTTGCTATGCTCGCTGCCCTAAAGGGTTACCACTTTATAGCAGTAATGCCTGAACACATGAGCGCTGAGAGAAGGCAAATGATGGCGGCGTTCGGGGCAGAAATTGTATTGACGCCCACAGAAGAGGGCTTCCCCGGTTGCCTGAGAAAACTGGAGGAACTGGCCGCTAAAAACTCAGATGCCTGGCTACCCAAGCAGTTCGATAATCCAGATAACACTGCCGCTCATAGAGAAATTACTGGTAGGAGGATTCTGAAGCAAGTGGAAGGTAGAGTCGACGTCTTTGTCTCAGGGGTGGGCACTGGTGGCACCCTCATGGGCGTTGCTGAAGCCCTGCTTGAGGTGAATCCTAATCTGCAAGTGATTGCTGTAGAGCCGGCTGAATCGGCGGTGATGAGTGGTGGGAAGCAGGGAACTCACATGATTCAAGGTATCGGTCCGGGATATGTCCCGAGTTTGGTGAACATGGACATCATAGACCGGGTGATAACCGTAAAGGATCAGGAAGCCATTGACATGACAAGGAGGTTGTTGAGGGAAGAGGGGTTGATGGTGGGTATTTCATCCGGGGCGAATGTTTTCGCTGCCATGAAAGTGGCCGAAGAATTGAAGGATGGGCAAACCATCGTTACTCTTCTGCCAGATAGGGGCGAAAGATATCTGAGTATGAACGTGCTATAGCTCGAATTGCGTCGCCACTCTTTGCGGTTCTTGTTTTCGATATGGCAGTGTTCGCCTAAAAATCGTGGGAGGATTTTTTCAATAGCTCGGGCATACGATTCAATATAGCCTTGCCAGATCACTCACTAGGCTAGCCTTTCCCGGCATCGGCTATGAAAAGCACACCAATTGCAGGTAGTCGCTAAATGAATTTCTATTAGTAGGGTAATAACATGTTGATTCTCGGAGTCAAAATGATTCATCCAGCAGCAAAGCTACCGAGCAGGATGACTCAGAGAAGTGCGGGTTTCGACCTCTACGCAGCGGAAAGTGTGGAAATACCGGCGGCACGGTGTAATGCAGATGGATATGTCGAGGTTGGCAGAGGCTTAGTGCCCATAGGTATTGAAGTAGAATTGCCGCAAAGCACAGTCGGCAGGATAGCATCCCGTTCTGGATTATCGGTCAATTCGAATATTGAGGTAGGGGCTGGGTGGATTGACAGTGATTACCGCGGGGAGCTGATGGTGGAATTGAAAAATCTTAGCTCCAAACCATATAAAGTCAGCCAGGGAGACCGGATTGCACAGTTAGTTATACTGCCCGTAGTGGATATTGAAATCGGAGTCATGTCGAGTCTGGAAGAGACATCGCGGGGCTCATCAGGTTTCGGGTCCACTGGTTTATAGTGCTTAGTCGGAGCGATTGGTGACTAGGCGGCTAGATGCACCACTGAAACAGACGTATCGCTACAGGCATCCTCTAAGGTACTCCTCTCATGCTGGTTTGTTAGAGTATATTCTGACAACCTGCCTGTTCCATTTGTGTACCTTTAGCGGTAAAATGAAATCAAGCTTGAGGTGTACTCTTGGAGCCTTGGCAATAGAAAGTTGTTTTTGCGAGTTATTTGCAGTTCGCCTTAGCGATTGTTTTGGAGCTCTATAGTAGCGCTTGCCTGAAATTGTCTGAAGAGTTGTTGAGATTGACTTCAGCTGTCGTAATATTTGTTTTCTATGCATCGAAAGGAGGGTTTATTATATGGCGGCCATAAATTCCGTGCTTGGGCCACTTGATACTGCAGATATCGGCTTCACCCTTATGCATGAACACCTTCTCTGTGCTGCGGCCGGTATCACTCAGAACTACCCCGAGCTTCTCGGTGCCAATTTCATGGGTCGCATTGTCGATGGGTTGACTCAGGCAAAAGAGGGTGGGATAGCCACTGTTGTTGATGCTACTACCCTCGATTTGGGCCGTGACGTGACGGTATTGGCCCAGGCTTCTCGCCTGACCGGTGTCAATATCATCGCTTGTACTGGTTGGTGGCTAGACATACCCCCCTTTTTTGAGGGTGTTTCCGCTAACCAATTCGCTGATTTATTCATCCGTGAAATCCGGGAGGGTATCTCCGGTACCGATATCAAGGCTGGCATCCTCAAGGGGGCAAGCGATATATCGGGAGTCACGTCAGCGGAGGAAACCATTCTGCGTGGAGTAGCACGGGCACACCTTGAGACCAATGTTCCCATTATGTTGCATTCCTATTCACCCGGTCGAGTGGGAGAGCAGCAGCTTGCTATCTTAAAGGAGGAGGGTGTAGACCTGAGAAGGGTGAAGATGGATCACTCCAATGACACAACCGATACCGAATACCTTATCTGGATTCTGGAGCAGGGGTGCTACCTTGGTCTGGACCGCTATCCAGGGCGCAATGTCAGCCCACTTGCCCGGACGAAAACGATGAAGGCGCTGATAGATGCTGGATATGCGGACCGCCTTCTTCCTTCTCACGACTGTCTGTTGGCGCGTATCATGGCGGACAATCCGATGATAACAGAGGAAGAAAGGCTGAGACTCAATCCCCACGGATACCTGTACTTGAAAAAGGTGGTGTTCCCCTGGCTTAGAGAGATGGGTGTCTCAGAGTCGACGTTGGACCGTCTGTGTGTTGAGGGGCCCCGAAATTTTTTCGAAGGCATCTAGTTGTCCAGGCATATCTAGACCAAAAAAGACGGTATTCATGATATGGGAACGGGTAACATGATGAGTACTCTAATAATAGGCGCAAAAGATGTAAGAGAGCTGTTACATATGGAAGAAGTCATGGTCGCTGTGGAGGATGGGTTTAGGGCCTACGGAGAAGGAAGGCTAGAGATGCCACCGAAGTCCTACTTGAGAGTGGAGGATGGAGATTTCAGAGCAATGCCAGCCTGCATCATCGGAGCGGCAGGAGTAAAGTGGGTCAATTCTCATCCCAACAATCATAGGAGGGGGTTGCCGGCAGTCATGGGCGTATTTATCTATAGCGACCCGGAGACGGGCTATCCTTTGGCTGTGATGGATGCGACCGAGATAACTGCGTATAGGACTGGAGTAACGGCGGCTATTGCTTCTAAGTATCTAGCACGCAGAGACTCCCTTACGCTTGGCCTGATAGGGGCCGGCAGGCAGGCATATTCGCAACTTTTAGCCCACGCTGAGATTTTTAAACTGGAGCTAATCAGGATATATGATATCCGTCCAGAGGCAAGTCGGCGGTTTGTTGAGTCCTTCCCTCGTCTCCGCATAATAACGAGTTCCTGTGAGGAAACGGCTTCATCGGATATAGTCTGCACCCTGACCCCAGCCCGGGAGCCTCTGATAAAGAGGGAATGGATTAGGAATGGGACTCATATAAATGCCATCGGAGCCGACGCCGAGGGCAAGGAGGAGTTGGATCCGGCAATATTGCAGGCGGCAACCGTCATCGTCGATGATTTGAGGCAGGCAACCGCTGGTGGTGAGATTAATGTGCCTGTAAGAAAGGGCATGTTCAAGCTGGAGCAGGTCTATGCAACTTTAGCTCAGGTAGTGATCGGTGAGAAACGAGGCAGAAAGGCAGATAATGAGATAACGGTCTTTGATTCTACCGGCATTGCCATTGAGGATCTGGTCACTGCCAAGCTGGTCTATGAGAAAGCGCAGCAAGAGGGGAGGGGCCTAGCCATCGAACTTGTGCAGGCAGGGTGATGTAAGAGGTGCAGCCTTACGGCAGTCAGGATTCCTTCACTGTAGGGGGTGTGCTGTTTCTGTCTCCTATGGCAATAGTCGTTCCCAGCCCGCGGGCGATAAGCTTGCTGCCTGAATCGGTAACCACCATTTCAGATACGCCTAAGCTCTTTCCCCGATGTAAAACGGTTGATTCGGCGTAAATGGTGTCACCCTCCGGGGCGGCAAGGAAATTGACGTTCAGCTGAACAGCTACGTAGATACGGTCCAGGGTGTTGAGCGCGGCGCCAAATGCCTGGTCAAGAAGGGATACAATAACCCCGCCTTGGATTCTGCCATCCCAGTTTCTGAACTCATCCTTGAGTTTCAGTTCGACTTTAGCGTGTCCGGTAGTCAGCTCTACCAGCTTCATACCCATATATAGGGCATAAGGTGAGGAGTCGAATCGTTCCTTCACGTTGGCCCAATTAACATCCATGGTAACCCCCTGTATTTAACATAGTTTCGACATCCCGATTATATTGGTACTGGCTGGCCTTCGAGAGCCTGAGGTTATTGCCTTGGGCTTGGATTAGATAAATCTGCCCACGGATTCTGCAATCGGCCTGAGCTCGTTCATCAACTTCTCGAATTCAGGAAAAGTAAGAGATTGCAGGCCATCAACCAGTGCCTCTTCAGGTTTGGGATGAACCTCAATGAGGAGCCCATCAGCGCCAGCAGCTACAGCAGCTTTGGATAACGAAGCCACCAGGTCGCGATGGCCAGCGGCGTGACTGGGGTCTACAATGACAGGCAAGTGACTGAACTTCTTGATTACAGCGATGGAACTTATATCCAGGGAGAAGCGCACGCTATCTTCGAAGGTGCGGATACCACGCTCACAGAGGATTACCTGCTCGTTTCCCTCGGCCAGAATGTAGTCAGCGGCGGTAAGCCATTCGGACACAGTGGCTGAATACCCCCTTTTCAGTACTACGGGCTGTTTGCTTTTACCGATTTTCTCCAGTAGTGAAAAGTTCTGCATATTGCGGGAACCCACCTGAAGAATAGCGGCGTGTTGGGAAACCATTTTGACATGACTGGGATCTACCACCTCGGTGACAACGGGTAAGCCCACGTTTCGCTGTACGTCCGCCAGCAGTTCAAGTCCAGCCTTGCGCAGCCCTTGAAAACTAAAGGGGGAGGTGCGAGGTTTGAAAGCGCCTCCACGGACAATACTAGCACCAGCTTTCTTCACCGCTTGCGCTGTTTCCATGAGCTGCTCACGACTCTCCACCGCACAGGGACCAGCCATGATTACAAAACGACGGGCGTCTATCTCAATTCCGTTAATGGTGATTACACTATCCTCAGCCTTGAATTCCCTGGAAGCCAATTTATAGGGCTTCATTATACGGACAACGCTTTCAACGCCGGGAAGGACGGCGAAAGCGTCTGTAGGTAGCTTGCCGGTGGTACTTCCCAGGATGGCGACAACGGTCTTGTTGGTGCCGTAGTTCATCTGAGTGCCCAGACCTAGACTCTCTGCCCGTTCTATCACCCGACGGACATCCTCGTTTGTGGCACCGGTCTTCATTCCTACTATCATTATTGAACTACTCCCTACGATGTTTATACTAGCTGCTAAATCATTGCGGTTGATACTGTTAACTGGGACTCCTATGGTGGCCTACTGTCCATTCCCCTAATCGCAGAGGCCGTAGTGGCGAGCAACTTCTCTAAAGCCCGGTAGTGAGCCTTCAATGGTTTTGTCTTCAATACAGTAGGAAATGCGTATATACCCGCTCCGCCCAAAGCCCTTTCCTGGCACGGCAAGGATGTTGTATTTTCTCAACTCAGCGATGAAATCCATCTCGTCGGGCACCGGGGACTTGGGAAACATATAAAAAGCACCTTGAGGCAGGACCACTGAATAGCCCATGTCGGTCAGCGCTCCATGTAAATAGTCTCTCTTGCGTTGATAATCCGCTATATCCACTGTAGCTTTCTGCAAGCTCGTCACCGCATGCTGCATCAGCGCTGGGGCATTAACGAACCCCAGTGTCCGATTGCAGAAGATAAGCCCATCCATCACCTCACCGGCATTCTCCACTTGAGGGCTTACAGCAACATAGCCAATCCGTTCGCCAGGGATTGCGAGGTCTTTAGAGTAGGAGCTTACCACAATGCTCCTCGGGTAGTAGTGGAAGATGAATGGATAGGTTAGGCCATCATATATGAGCTTGCGATAGGGTTCGTCGGAAACAATATAGATTTTAGACCCGTACTTGGCTTCATGTTTCGTGAGCAATTTACCCATCTTGGCTAGCAATTCACCGGGGTAGAGCACGCCGGTCGGGTTATTGGGAGAGTTGATTATCATAGCCCTGGTACGTGGACTCAAGGCTTCTTCAAATGCAGGGAGGGTGGGCAGAAAGCTATCATCTGTCTCGGCTATACTGCTGAAGCCGCCATGATTGTCGATGTAGAAGAGGTATTCCACAAAGTAAGGCGCCCAGACGATGACCTCGTCGCCTGGGTTCAGTATGGTTTTCAGCACGACGTTCAGTCCGCCGGCAGCACCAACCGTCATCAGTACGTGTTGAGCGCCTATGGTCAGCCCAGTTTCCTCAGAAAGTGCCTGGGCAACGGCGGCACGCGTATCGGGGTATCCGGCGTTGGGCATGTAGCGGTGCATGCCGGTCGTTGAGGCATTGGCCCATTTCTTCAACTCCTCTTTGAATGCAGTCGGGGGCTCTACTACCGGATTTCCTAGAGTAAGGTCGAAGACATTATCTTCTCCGTATTGCTGCTTAAGGGCAATGCCCTCCTCGAACATGCGGCGGATCCAGGATCCCCTCTCCATCGCCGCGCTGACTTTATGGGAAATAGTCACGCTAGCCTCCTTTCAAGAACGGACAGCCGAAAGCCAAATGCTAGCCCAAACTGGGGCTTGAGCCTTTCCCTAGCACTTCCTCTGCTCTATCTATGTCGCTTGCCTTAAGTACTACCTTGGCCTTTCCCACCTCGCTTTCGGCAAACGCGTAGCAGTACTCCAGGTTGACTCCAGCTTTGGCCAGCGGTTCGACCACTGTAGTCAACAGCCCGCCAGGGAGGTGAGGCATCTCATAGGCAAGGAGTTCGTTGACCCGCACTGTGAACTGGGCGTTGTGTAGGGCTTTCACCGCCCCTGCAGTATCGGAAACTACCATCCGCACGATGCCAAAGTCGGCGGAATCGGCTACAGAAAGGGCCTGGATGTCGATTTGATTATCGAAGAGGGGCTTGAGCATCTCCACCAGGCGCCCCGGCTCGTTGCTCACAAAAACGGAGATCTGCTTTATTCTCATCTCTCCTCCTTCTTGGTAAAGGATGCGATGTCCTCGGGACCTATAGTTCCCGTCGGTCTACCACACGCTTAGCTTTGCCTTCGACACGGGCGATGGTTTTGGGTTCGACGAGCTTTATCCTGGCCGAAATGCCAAGGACGCTATCCATTTCAGCCCGCACACTCCTCTCCAACTCCTCCAGGCTGCGCATTTCATCGCTGAAGACGGCATCGGAAACCTCAACCCAGATCTCGAGTTCGTCTAAGTGGCGCTCGCGGTCTACGATTATCTGGTACTGCGGCTGCACTCCCTCAACAGATAGCAGCACGCTCTCTATCTGCGTTGGGAATACGTTAACACCACGGACTATAAGCATGTCATCGGTGCGGCCATGGACCTTGGACATACGGATCATAGTGCGACCACACTCACAGGTTTCTGGATACAAGTTGACTATGTCGTGTGTTTTGAAACGGATAACTGGCAAGGCCTCTTTAGTGAGGGTGGTCAGCACTAGCTCACCTTGTTGCCCGTACGGCAATGGCTGCTCTGTAATTGGGTCGATGATTTCGGCCAGAAAATGGTCTTCCCAGATGTGCATTCCCGCCTTATAAGGACATTCGCAGCTTACCCCCGGTCCGAGGATCTCGGTTAGGCCATATATGTCGATAGCGGTCACGCCAAGTTTGGCCTCGATCTCAGCCCTCATGTTTTCCGACCACGGTTCGGCGCCGCATACGGCGAGGCGAAGTTGACTA
>CAZYLE010000067.1:5933-8181 GCA_964648675.1 uncultured Dehalococcoidales bacterium | reverse complement strand
GGCGGCGCATCCTGCCTCCACACTCGGGACACTTAAAAGAAACCTCGTCTATAAAGGGGCGGTGAAGGTTTAAAGGCTCCTCCAGTCCTGAAAGTCCCGCCTTTCCTTTCAGTTCCTCGATGCTGCCGATGCATTCATCCTTATCGCAACTCTGGCAACGCCACACGGGGAGCGGCGTTCCCCAGTAGCGCTCGCGGGAGAAGGCCCAGTCTACGTTGTTCTCCAGCCAGTCGCCGAAGCGGCCTCGCTTGATGTGCTCGGGATACCAGTTGATCTCCTCGTTCCCGGAGATAAGTCTGTCCTTCTTCGCCGTGGTCATGATATACCACGACGGCTTGGCATAGTAGAGGAGGGGGGTGGCGCAGCGCCAGCAGAAGGGGTAGGTATGGCGCACCGTCTCGCTGCGGTACAGAAGCCCCCGTGATTTCAGGTCTTCCAGGATGGGGTGGTCGGCATCCTTGACGAATCTTCCGGCGAAGGGATAATTCCCTATAATATTGCCTTGCAAATCAACAGGCTGCACAAAATCTAGGCTATAATCAGGATGCATCCCGATTTCAAAGTCAATCTCCCCAAAAGCAGGAGCAACATGCACTATGCCAGTTCCCTCTTCCATAGAGACAAAATCGGCAGCAATCACTTTGTAGGTTAACCCTGCTCTCGACTCCTGGAGTCTTAACTGCGGCGCCCCCAATACGCCAGCTTCATTAATGAATTCTAAACACCTCCGCTCTATCCCAAACTGGTGGGGATTATATAGCGGCTCGTAATTTACCCCAACGGTAGTTGCTAAATCATTTCCCTTTAATCTTTCGACCACTTCACAATCGTCAAGCCCTATCTTTTTCAAACAAGCTGAAGCTAGTACTAGATACTCATTGTCTTCTTTCACCACGACATACTCAGCCTCAGGAGCTACTGCCAGGGCAGTATTGCCCGGTAGCGTCCACGGCGTGGTTGTCCAAGCAAGTAGATACGTCAGCTTATGTCGCGAGAGTTCATAAAGTCTCTTCTGCCCGTCAGATTCTGCTATTGGCGAAGGAATAACCTTGAACTTCACCCACACCGATGGGTCGTCGGTCTCCTCATAGCCCAGCGCTACCTCGTGAGAGGACAGCGAGGTGCCGCAGCGGGGGCAGTGGGGGGTGACCTTGTAGCCCTGGTAGATAAGCCCCTTCTCCCAAAGCTGCTTGATCACCCACCAGCAGGACTCGATGTAGCTATTGTCCAGTGTTATGTAAGGGTGCTCCATATCCACCCAGAAGCCAATGCGCTCGGTGAGATCGTCCCATTCTCTGACATAACGAAACACGCTGTCGCGGCACCTGGCGTTGAAATTGGCAACGCCGTAGGCTTCGATGTCAGCCTTGGAGGAGAAGCCCAGCTCCCTCTCGATTTCCAGCTCCACCGGAAGCCCGTGAGTATCCCAGCCTGCCTTTCTCGGGCAGCAGTACCCCTTCATCGTCTTGTAGCGGGGGATGACATCCTTGAACACCCGTGACAGGACATGGTGTACCCCTGGGCTGGCGTTGGCTGTTGGCGGCCCCTCATAGAGGACAAAAAGGGGCGCCCCTTTTCGCTCCTCGACGCTCCTGTTGAAGATGCGCTTGTCCTTCCACAGGTCGAGGATGCGCTTGTCAAGTTCGGGAAAGCTTACCTTGCTCGACACAGGGTTGAACATCTTTTTGAGACCTCTAAATTTAAACCTTGTAGTGCGACCCTTTAGGGTCGCCAATGGCGAGGCTGAAGCCTCGCGCTACATCAATCTAATATATTCCGATTGAAATGAACCAGAATATGGATAATCGGAATAATCCTTTACATATCCCTTTCTAACTGGGTTCTCAAAAACATACCTTGCCACTTGCGCCGTCTCTTCATCTTCTCTGAGAACATGTTCATAATAATTCTCTTGCCACAGCTTTGTACCACGGTTGTACTGAAACCAATACCCGGTCTTTTGATTGAATAATGACACAAATTTCCTCATATCTGAAGCCTCAGCGATTCCTTCTATTAGTAAATGTAAATGGTCGGGCATAAAACAGTAAGCCCAAATAGAGAAGCTTTCTTGCTCTGAAGTGGCTTTCAAAACGCTTAATATTTCATCTATAAGATGACTATCAGTAAAATAGCCCGCTCGTTTATAACAAGACATGGTTATGAAGTAACGATAAAACCCTTTGTAAGAGAAGTGTTTTAATCTAATCCTTTTTGCATATTTAGATCTTGTTTTCATAACCCGTTT
>CAZYLE010000067.1:0-5923 GCA_964648675.1 uncultured Dehalococcoidales bacterium | reverse complement strand
TTCTTAGCATGACCCTTGAGGGTCGCCGATGGCAAGGCTCAAGCCTCTTGCTAGTAGCAAACGACAAGGGCAAAGTCAAGGTTTACCGCTTCTTAATGGTAACCTTTCGGGACTCGCCCTCGCCGGCGCTCTCAGTGGTCACTGCAGAATGGTTCTGAAGAGCGAGGTGGATTATCCTGCGCTCGTTTGCCGGCATGGGCTCGAGGTCTATCGGCTGCCCACTGGCCGCAACTGATTCCGCTATGCGAATCGCCAGCCTGGTAAGTGCCTCCTGGCGCCGTTCTCGATATCCCTCAACATCGATGGTTATGGGCACACGATCCTGAATCTGGTGGCTCACTATTAGGTAGACGAGGTGTTGCAATGAGAATAGGGTCTGACCCCTCCTCCCGATAAGGATGCCCAGGTCATCGCCGGTGATGTTAAGCGCAACGGGGGCTTCCTCTTCCGATGAGGATGCCTCCTTTTCATCAACAACGGCAGATATGTTCATTAAGTGTAGAAGCTTCTCCAGAACTTCCTTGGCTAGAGTAACCGCCTCTTGCTTCGTCTCCTCAGATTGACGCCTTGTCACCCTTACGGTGGTTTCCTCACCGCCAAGACCAAGGAATCTTGTCTTCCCTTTTTTTATAACGACTACTTCCACATCTTCACGAGCGGCGTCGAGCTTTTCTAGTGCGATCTCGACGGCTTCCTCTTCGGTCTTTGCGCTTACTTCTAGACTTTCCATACTCCAACCTCTTTTCTTGTTTCACCCTTTCGGCTGCCAATGCCTCCTCTTGCTCGGCCCCCACGGGGGTTTGCAGTTGCTTTGCCGGTTCTGTTGTAGCTGGCGGTACTGCTGTGGCAGGCGCTCTAGTGAAGACATTTGCCAGAGTTCCCCAACCGGTGACAAAGTACTGCATTACAATACCGATAAGATTTGATACCACCCAGAAGAGTCCCAGTCCGCTGGGAACCATCAGGGTAAACATGGCAAACATCAACGGCATCATCCAGACCATGGTTCTACTCATCGACTGCTGCCTTAGATCCGCCGAGGGGACGGTGGACATCTTCTGTAAAACCCACATCGACGCACCACACAGGATGGCAAGGATGAAATATGTATCGGGGACACCAAGGTTTAGCCAGAGGAATTTCGCTTCAAGAGGCACTGTCTGCTGTATAATCGGCAGGGAGTAAAGGCTTTGAGATAGGCTCAGGAGTTCCTCAGGGGATGACGCTAGAGCCCTGGTTATCGATTGATAGAGGGCGATCCAGATGGGAAACTGAATGAGCAGTGGAAACATGCAACCCATGGGATTTACCCCGCTCTCCTTGTACAGGTTGGCTACCTCTTTGCGGAGCTTCTCCTGGTCCTTGGCATACTTCTTCTGGATTTCCTGCATCTTTGGCGCAAGGGTGCTCATTGCTTTGGTGGACTGCAGTTGCTTCAGGGTGAGGGGGAATGTGACTAGGCGCACAATGATGGTGACGACAATGATGGCTACTCCAAAGCTGCCGAAGAAAACATTAGACAGTAGGACGAGGAGATTCAGCGTTGGATTAAGGAGGATAAGATTCCAAACCTCTATCGGCCCCAATATCGCCAGGATGATGACAATAGCAATAGCGACGGCGATTATGATAAGGGTCTTCCTACTCAACCGGAACATCGTTATAACTCCATTGCTGCATCAATCGCTGGTAGTATAGCTCCATATTGTGCCGCCGTACTCCGTTTCCAGGGCATATATCTTCTGATTGCTGGAATGAACATAGACTACGTTATCTTCAGCATAAATAGGGGCACGAACCGGGCCGATGTAATCATCACCAGGCGGGTAGCGCCAAAGTTCCTGCCCAGTAGAGGCATCTAAGGCGTAAATCTTGCCGTCCTCAGAGCCGAAAACAGCCATGTCTCCAACCAGGGCGGGGTCGCCGCGAATCGGCCCAACCTTCCCTTCAAGCGGGTAATACCATTCACACACGCCGGTTTCAGCATTCAGGGCATAAACTCGACCATCCAGACAGCCTGCGATGACGGTATTATCGTAGGCCAAGGCCTTCCCCCAAAACCAATTCCCCGCTTCGTCAAACTCCCACTTCAGGCTACCATCGAGGTTTATGGCATAGAACTTACGGTCGAAAGAGCCAACATATATGGTATCGTTGTAGATTAAGGGGGTGGAAGCAATGGCAGCACCGGTTGGGAAGTTCCACAACTCAACGCCATTCTCGGCATTGACGGCATATAGATTTTGGTCGAAGGAGCCAATGTACACCACGCCGTCATGCACCGCCGGCGTTGCCCAGATATCATCATCCGTCTCGAAGGGCCGCCATTTCTCTCTGCCCGTCTCGGCATCGATGGCGTATAGCTTGCCGTCGGAGGAACCGACATATAGGGTGCCGTCTTCTACCACCGGGCTGCCCACGATGGCACCGATGGTGCCCTCCACGGGGTAGGCCCAAATTCTCCACCCGTGTTCGATATCGATGGCATATACCTTACCTTTGTAGGCACCCACGTAGACTACACCGTCCGCCACATAAGGTGTGCCATAGATGTAGCCGAGGTCCGATTCATCTCTAGGCGGGTACTGCCATTTCATTATCGCGCGCGGCGTGGAGATTTCCTCCAAAGCGATGACCCTGCCCGTCATAGAGCCTACAAAGAGGGTATCATTAGCAACCACGGGTCCTGACCATCCACTCGGGGTAGTGCCGCCGCCGCAGAGGAAACCTCCGCCGACGCCAGGGAGGCAACCGGCAAGGAACAGGCAACCCATTATAATTAGCAGGCTAAATAACAACGAATACTTCGGTTTCATGAAGGCACTACATAAGCGACAGAAAAAGGTATATCAAGGCACAGGGTCATATCCGCCAGCATTAAAAGGGTGGCAGCGAGCGAGTCGCCTCGCCCCTAACCAGCTACCCCGCAATAGGCCGTATTTTCTAATCGCTTCCAGGGTATATTGTGAGCAAGTAGGAACAAAGCGACATGCGGGAGGAGTAGCTGGTGAAATGGTCATCTGATAAAAACGGATTAACCCGAGGGCAATCCTCGCTGGTATCTCCGTAAAACCGCAGGTTTTATGGGATATAATCGTAGTCAAGCATCCTCCCTCCCGTTGCCCAGTAGCTGCGCTCGAGCCAGCAATTCCTCTATTGCTCTCTTTAGGGTATGGTAATCGGTATCAACCGCGTCATGACGAGCTATGAACACTATATCCCAACCATTCCTTACTGGCGTAAGCCTTGCCCCTTCCCGAAGCCGCCGCTTCACTCGGTTTCTTACCACCGCTCCTCCCAATCGCTTCCCCACTGCGAAGCCATATCGGCTTGCCCCTACATCGTTTGGCAATGCCCTCAGCACCAGCAGATTATTGTCCCAAGACCTCCCTTTTCTATAGACAGTCTCAAAATCCCTTCTCTTGGTAAGCCGCTCTTCTCTCCTCATCCCTACACCGTTAGCCGCGTGCGACCCTTAAGCCTCCTTCTCTTAAGCACTAAGCGGCCACCGCGACTGCTCATGCGCTTTAGAAAGCCATGCTCCCGTTTCCTGGGTATCTTCTTTGGTTGATATGTTCGCTTCGGCATTGCTAGATTCTGATTATACGATACCCAAATTGGCGTGTCAAACGACATCATCCATATGATTAGTGGCAATTCATCTTCCACCTGCTGCTATCGACCGGGGTGCATTCCAGCATACAGTGATAATAGAGAGATGGTTTAGGTGCTGGCCCGACAAGTACGTGGCTGAATATTCTACAGGGCTATGGCTCTATCCGATGAGGGACTGTATGACCAGTCGTAATGTCCAGTAGCCAGCGAAGGCCACTGTCAAACCCTTGACCATCTTGCCGGCAAACACGAAAAGAAGAAACTTCCATATGGGGTAGCGGGTAGCCCCGGCGGCCACCCCGGCGATGTCGGTGAAAGGGTTTGGTATTGCCGAGAAAGCGAAAAGAACCAGAGGAAGCCTTCGCTGCATCCACCGCTCCAGCTTGGTGTAGAACTTTCTGTTCTGCAGCGCCACCTTGCCACCATAGCCCGCCATATAACCGGTTAACTCGCCTATTGGCTCGGCCAGTCCTACCATGAGCCCCACGAGCCATGGATTCAATATCGCACCCAGTACGAATACCACTGGAAAAGCAGGGATGTATATTATAAGAGTGGCGCTCGCCATGAGGCTAAGCATGAACACTCCGAAGTAGCCGTAAAGCCAGGCGTCACCCAGCGCTTTGCTCAGAAAGTATACCACCACGAAGACAACAATGATGCCTACAATGAGGAGGAGGCCTACCCAGTGCTGCTTTGTCCAACGCCGTGCCTTCGCGTGCGTGGCCTCCGTTTCGCTTGAAGGGGGCACATCGGCGCTGGTGGTATCGATGGTGCCCCCTTCATTTGTTTTTTCGTTTTCCCTGTTTCCCATCGCTTTCCCGTTGCAAAGCTACAGGAAACAGCTAGGGAAGTCAAGTGGTAAAGGTGAAGCCGTCGGGTCCTACGTCGACCTTGACGTGGTCTTCCTCTTTGAACTCCCCCTGTAGGATTTTCATCGACAGCGGGTTCTCCACCTGACGCTGGATGGTGCGGCGCAGCGGGCGCGCGCCAAACACCGGGTCGAAGCCCTCTTTTGCCAACTGAGCCTTTGCCTCTTCAGTTAGCTCAATGGTTATCTTCCTGTCAACAAGCCTCTTCTGTACGTCCTTCATCATCAGGTCGACGATCTCTCTAATCTGCTCCTCGGTGAGGGGCTCAAAGATAACGATCTCATCCATGCGGTTGAGAAACTCGGGACGGAAGGTCTTCTTTAGTGCGTCATCTATGGCGCCCTTTAGCCGCTGTTTTTCAGCCTTGGTATCCCGAGAGAAGCCAAGCGATTGGCGCTGAAACTCCTCGGTGCCCAGATTGGAGGTCATGATCACCACGGTGTTCTTGAAGTCGACAGTCCTGCCATGGCCGTCGGTTAGCCTGCCATCCTCGAGGATCTGGAGCAGGATGTTGAACACGTCGGGGTGGGCCTTCTCCACCTCGTCAAAGAGGATTACCTTGAAGGGTCGGCGCCTCACCGCCTCAGTGAGCTGTCCCCCTTCTTCATAGCCGATGTAGCCGGGTGGCGCCCCGATGAGACGGGAGACGGTGTGCTTCTCCATGTACTCGGACATGTCAAGCCGTACCATAGCCTCTTCGTCGTCGAACAGGAACTCAGCCAGCGCGCGAGCTAGCTCTGTCTTGCCGACACCGGTCGGCCCCAGAAAGATGAAGCTGCCAATGGGCCTCTTGGGGTCCTTTAGCCCGGCTCTCGCCCGCCTGATAGCCTCGGAGATAACCCTAACGGCATCGTCCTGGCCGATGATCCTGTCATGGATGCGCTCCTCCATATGTAAAAGTTTCTCTGTTTCCTCCTCCATCATGCGGGATACAGGAATGCCCGTCCATTTGGAGACCAACTCGGCGATGTTCTCCTCATCGACCATGCCATCGATCTTTTCCTTCTGGAGCCAATTGCTTTTCGCCTGGCTGTACTCCTCCTCGATTTGAAAGCGCTCCGTCTTTAATTGGGCAGCGCGCTCATACTCCCTCCGCTGCGATGCTGCTTCCTCCTCATTGACCAGTTGTTGCACCCGCTTTTCCAACTCCTTTACCTCAGCAGGGGCGCTCTCGGTATCGATCCTGAGCTTTGATGCCGCCTCGTCGATAAGGTCCACTGCTTTATCAGGGAGAAAACGCTCCGAGATGTACCTCTGGCTCAGCTTGGCAGCGGCCTCGAGGGCGGAGTCGGTGATCTGTATCTTGTGGTGAGCCTCATATCTGGGTCGCAGCCCGCGGAGTATCTCGATGGTAGCGTCCACGCTCGGCTCTCCGACATAGACGGGTTGCAGCCGCCGCTCCAATGCGGCGTCCTTTTCGATGTGCTCCCGATACT
>CAZYLE010000066.1:0-8182 GCA_964648675.1 uncultured Dehalococcoidales bacterium | reverse complement strand
TAAAGTCCTGAAGCTTCTTTAGTTCAGCCATTCCCAGGGGTTGAAACCGGTCACCAACCTTGCGCCCTCGCACCACTAAATCCGTCCCCGACTCATCAAGGTCAAGACAGGCCTCAAAACCCTCAGCAACCTGCCCATGCCCCGCAATGCCCGCCCTCACATTCCATCCTGCAAGCACAGTATCTCCAGGCACATTTAGTCTATACTCCCCTTCCAAAGGAGCGAAAGGACATATATCGTAGTCCCCTCCTGTCAGCAGGCATGTATGATAACCAACGTGAAAAACCAGCCCCCTGGGTAGAGATAGTCTCCTACCCGCTGGCTTTGACAGGGCATCCATCATCTTCTCAATATGAATTAACTGGATGTCGGTGAGGTCTCCCAGGACCTGGCCCAAAACGCGGCGTAACAGGTGCCGTTGAATCGACGGGTGCAGCGACAGCAATGACTCGCTATCGAGAAGGAAACCGTTTGGTTGCTCTGTAACCACCCCACTCCATGCCACAGAGACATACTCCTCAAGGAAGGACAGATCGTCGGCGGCTGTATGAGCAGTACGCAGCAAAGCACCGCTGATATTGCGATTGTAGCTTTCAAGAAGCGGGATCAGCTCATAACGAAGTCGATTTCTTAAAAAGGCAGGCGAATAATTGGAGACATCTCTCCTTGGCTCAAGAGCACAGGCGCGGCAGTATTCCTCGGTCTCCAGTCTGGTAACTTCAAGAAGGGGCCTCACCAGCAACAGAGCGCCCTCTCTTCCTTGCCGTGTGGTAATAGGCTGCATTCCCCGTAACCCCGCCAGACCGGTACCCCGCACCAGATGCATTAGGATGGTCTCCACCTGGTCATCCTTAGTATGACCCAAAGCGACACGCTTAGCTCCGATAGATTCAGCCGCCTCACAGTAAAAATCATATCTCACCTCTCTAGCCGCCTCCTCCAGCGAGAGGCGATGCGTCTTCTGATAAGCCGCGACATCCCGTCTCTCCACAGTCGTTGGAATATCCAGGCGCTGAGCAAAATCGGAGACATAGTGAGCATCGGCAGCGGAATCTGCTCCCCTTAGCATATGATCCAGGTGTGCCACATGGAGGCTCACTCCAAGGGTCTCCTTAAGCCGGCTAAGGATGTGCAATAGGCAGACAGAGTCAGGACCGCCGGAGACACCAACCAGAATAACTTCTCCGCCTTCGACAAGACCTTTTTCTCGGATGAACTGGAGAACTCGCTGCTCCAAATCCCCCATTCTTCAAACCCCATTTCCCAAATGGCAGGTATCATTGTACAGCAGCAGTGAGGCGCCGCCTTTGCCAAAGTTGAGGATACTTATAGAGGCAAGGTCTAGCCGCAGCCTTCTGGTATCGGAGAGACCCATTTCCAAGGCCCTACAGATAATGCTCTGAATGGCGAGGGAGTGGCTCACCACGATAGCCGTATCATTTGCATGAATTTCAACCAGCTTTTTAACGGCGGACCATGTTCTCATCTCAAGCTCAGCCATGGACTCACCCCCAGGTATCTTCAAGGACGATTCTTTGCTAGCCCATTCCTTCAGGAACTCGCCATAGCTCTTCACCACCTCTTCAAATGTAAGCCCATCTAGCTCGCCTGCATCTATTTCCTTAAAGCCATCATCGGCAATAACCTCTAAATGATGATATCGAGCAATCTCCCCAGCCGTCTCTCTGGCTCGTTTTAGAGGGCTGGAGTAGATTGCCGTCACTTTTTCGTCCTTAAGCGCCACGCCCAATAGCTCCGCCTGTTTCCGCCCCTTGTCGCTCAGTTCGATCTCGGTATGCCCCAAGATGCGATTCTCCCGGTTCCACATCGTTTCACCGTGTCTCACCAAAATAAGCCTCATTTTTCTCCTTTTTCGTAGCTGAGAGCACGAGCTACCCTCTTTAAGTAAGGGGGATGGTCATAGAACAGCAGCTCCGCCCAGCGACTGGGCTGCGCCTCAGATAGATTCTGGTTGGTCAGTTTGGTCATCATCGTTATAAAACCATCGGGATTATCAGTCAAGGTCAAGGCATATTCGTCAGCAGAACCTTCAATGTAGCGGCCGTAGGCATTGGTTAATGGCTCTAAAAGAAGACCGAAGACGCCTAACACCACAACAAGCAAGGGGAAGGCGGCGACATCGTCAATGCCTCTAAAGTCAAAATACGGCACGCCAACCTTCAACGCCAAGTGCGCCAGGTAGAATCCTACCAAGATGATCGCCGACTGAATAGCGATGAGTTTTGTGATGTCGTGGTGCACATGATGCCCCAACTCATGCGCCATGACTACCTCGATCTCCTCTGGGGAGTATCGATCTAGTATAGTATCGCCAAGAACGACGCGCCTGGTGTTTCCAAACCCAACAAGAGCAGCGTTACCGGTAGTGGCTTTACTGCTCAGGTTAATGGTGAAAATGCCCCGCACCCTCGTTTTCGCCCTTTCCGCAAGGCGCTCCAGTCTCTCTCTCAGGCTGCAATCAGCAAGGGGTTCAAGCTTATAAAAAAGAGGCACAATGACAACTGGAGCCAGATTGCTCATCACCACAGTGAGTAAAATAAGAAAAACAGCAGCGAAAAGCCACCACAGGGTAGGGAAACTACCCATAAACAAGTAAATACAAACCATGACCCCGATACCAAAGAGAAAACCTAAAGCACCTCTCTTTATCCCATCGAAAAGCCAGCCCCTCAGGTTTTGGCTCAAAAGGCCGAAGCGGCGAGGTATCACAAACCCTGCATAGAAGCTCAGAGGAGCATACGCTATCCCCAAGAATATCATTAGGGCAGCCAAATAGAAAGCCACCCTCAAGGACTGTGGAAAATCTAAGAGATCCCGCAGGCCGGCGGAGAGTGGAGTGAATAGGAGGATAATTATGAAAATAACACTGAGGATCAGTTCGAAAAAGGAAAGGCGGCGCACAATCTTAGCGTAAGCCTTTGCCTTCTCCTGTCTTTTTAGATCAAGTTCCGCCACACTAGCTGCCTGCCAATATCAACCTAGTTCGGTGAACTGACCGTGGGCGATCGCCAAATCCCAGAGCCGTAGTAACCTGCTCCGGTCTCCCCGTAGCGCTGCTGTCGGCACGAAGTCGCATTCCTAGAGTGCACCCTGATTCCTGCCACCCTACAACCCACAGACGATACACCAGGGGACGAAGATCGTAGTACCGCATCTCGGTATCCCTCTGATGCTGCCAAGGTATATGCTCTTTAGCTAAGAATGAGTGAAGCGCCTCCTCTACTTCGCCAGCCCCTTTATTGGTCTCCAACCCAACCTGGTATTCCGCTTGCCTCACCTGCGATTGCAGCGAGGGTAGCCTCAGCGCCACCTGTTCCGCCCTTAATAGGCTGATGCCAATAGGCAATTGTTCACCCACCACCTTGGTAAAATGATACGGGGAAACCTTCTTTCTCAGCAGAATATCCATCAACTCACCATCGCTAGTCACACCGATAGGGAGAGGGGCAGCAATGGAGATCTTGGAGTGCGGGCTAAATCCCTGCGAGTAAGCCATCGGAATGCCAGCCCGCCTGAGCGCCCTTTCCCAGAGGCGCATCAAATCGAGATGAGAGATGTATTTAACCTTCTCGCCGCGAGAAAAGTTGATACGCAATCGCTGCATATTATTCCTTGGTCACCAGAACCTTCTCGATCTTTAACCCGCGCATCTCGATGATCACCAGCTTTAAGCCGCTGTATCTCAACTGTTCCCCTTTTTTAGGGATATAACCCAGCAGGCTAAGAATAAAGCCGGCTACCGTGTCATAATCTCCCTCGGGCAGCCCCAAGCCCAGCTCTTCATTGGCATCCTCCACACGCATGCTGCCATCTATTTGAATCGTCTGCTCATCGATAAAGGTGAAATCTTTCGCTTCACCCATAAGTTCATCCCCGAGCTGACCCACGATCTCTCCCACCAGTTGCTCCATGGTCGCAATACCGCTGGTGACCCCAAACTCATCAACAACCACCACCATATTGTAGCCCTTAGACTGCATCTCGGCGAAGAGTGGGGCTATGCGTTTTGTCTCAGGAACAAAACTAACCGGACGCACCAACGCATCAATTGTGCTCCCCTGATCCAGAGAGCCTCTGGCCTGAGCCATCAGCACATCCTTTATCGAGAGGATTCCGATTACGTTGTCAATACTGTCACGATAAACAGGGAAGCGAGTATGAGGACATTCGGCGTAGATAGCAAGGAAGTCGGCTAAACGGGTCCCCTCCTCGATCCACGTAACCTCGGGGCGAGGGGTTGTCACCTCACTAACGCTGCGGTCGCCGAAATCGAACACATTATGTAACATCTCAGCCTCAGCCTCCTCCACGGTACCCTCCTCACGCCCCACAGAGATCATGCTACGTATTTCCTCCTCGCTAACCATTGCCTTGGGCACCCGATCCCTCCCCCCAGCAAGAGCCGAACCAATCCAGCCCAATGCGGCCGTCAACGGGTAGGCAATCTTCATGATCACCCCCATAGGGTAGACGTAGAGCAAAGCCAGTCGCTCTGGGTATCTTATAGCCAGGGTTTTTGGGCTCACCTCAGCGAATATCAGAAGGAGTATAGTCACTACTATAGTCGCAATAAGCACCCCCAAATCGCCAGCCCAGATACTGACCGCTAACGCAGTCCCTAAGGCGGCAGCAGCTACATTGACGAAGTTGTTGCCAAGCAGTACCGTCGCCAGTAATCTCTCCGGTTGCTCCATCATCCTTTCCACCCGCTTTGCCCCGCTCACTCCGGTGCTTACCATGTGCTTCACCAGAGTCCTGGGCAAAGAGACAAACGCAGTCTCGGCACTGGAAAAGAAAGCCGAAGCAACCAGACAAAGGAAAAAAAGCACTAGGTACAAAATACTAGCCTCGTCTGACATGGCACGACACCCCCCATTTTACCCATCGTTTTCCAATAGATTGGCTCCCACCTTCCATCGACTTGTCTATGTTCATGTTCTGCCAATATGCATATCCAACCCTCTAGTCAGGTTGCGCCTTGAGGACGGCGCCTTTCTCAGCGCCGCATATTTCTCGATTGCCATGCCTGGGTATTACAATCTTATGCCAGTCGCGGTAACTGTAGATACCTTGAAAGGCTATCCCACTTAAGAATCCACAGATAATTACCGGAGGCAGTAACGGGACATATACAAAGAAACCAACTGGAATTAGTAGCAAGGCTATGATCCAATGGTGAACATGAATCTTACGCTTGCCAAAGGGAATGAGAATTGACTTGACTCTGCCCTTTTCTCCACTCTTTTTACCCCCTCCCAATTTGCTCGCTAGAAAACCTAGAATCAAGCTCACAAGGAAAAAGTAGCCCAGAAAAACGACAGCCACCAGTATTGACATGATGCAAAATAACTTTCTCCTGTTCACAAGATACCAGCACTTGACCACCCCAACACTCACTCTCAATTTCCAGCTAAGTACCAAGTAATTCCGTGCCTGGGTTCATAATCTACACATCTGCCCTGCATTTTCAGTAGTATTACGCCAGCCAGAGGCCCCTTTTCCTTGTTATTTGTATATGGTAATGTACCAGATAGATATAAACCTGTCAACGAAGCATGGTTATCCTTAATCCGTGAGTACAGATTCAAAAGACTCGTTTATTAGCTGGTTTTTTCGGAGGCGTGAAAGAATCCTTTCCTTCACGAAAGCTGAGGGAGAGGACTCCTTCAGTCCTCAAGAAGAATCAACGGATTAAAGGCTATCGTGAAGGGATCCATTTGTGGAATTGCCACTAGGAATGATATAATCGCTGCTTAGTGAATGCCTAGGAGAATCATAGTTTGATTCTAGTTTGGGTGAAATTCCTCGTCTGTGTTGCTCTTGTTCTTTTCTTCGGGGCAAAGCTATCAGGATACGGCGACATCATCGCAGAGAAGACGGGGCTAAGCGGAATTTGGATCGGGTTACTACTCCTGGCCATTGTCACCTCCCTTCCGGAGATAATCACTGGCATTAGCGCCATCACCATAGTCAGGGCTCCCGATCTAGCTATGGGAACCCTCTTTGGTAGCAACGCGTTTAACCTTTCTATTATTGCCCTACTGGATATTGTATACCGTCAAGGACCTTTATTTGCATTTGCAACGACAAGTCAGGCACATAAGCTCTCGGCGGGTCTGGGGATGTTGCTCATCGCCTTCGCCGGCGCCAGCATTATCTTAGGCACCAGGGTCTGGGGAGGTGGACTATATGGGCTAAGCATCTATAGTCTGGTGCTGGTTCTTTTATATCTTTTCGGGTCGAGGTACATTTTTCAGCGCGAGCGCAATAGTCCAAGGGTAGAGGCCGTGGCGCTTCGGTATAGAAAAATCTCGGCAAGGAGGGCCTATCTCGGCTTTACAATTGCAGCGATTGGCATCATCGGAACGGGCACATGGCTGGCCATGGTTGGAGATGAGATCGCCATGGTAACTGGGTTAGGTGCTACCTTCGTGGGTAGCCTCTTCTTGGCTCTCACCACATCACTACCTGAACTGGTTGTTGCCTTAACAGCATTGAGGATTGGCGCTGTAGATATGGCTATCGCCGATGTGCTCGGCAGCAATATGTTCAACATGGGAATCGGCGTTGCTATTTATGACCTGTCCTACGGACGTGCTTCCGTCTTTACCGCCCTCTCGCAAAGCCATATTGTCACCGCCATCGTCGTCGTCCTGATGACTCTTATCGTCATTGTTGGCCTCATCTATCGAACTAGGCGAAAGACACCTCTTGCAATGAGTTGGTATTCCATAGTCTTGCTGGGAATATATATTACTGGAGTGTATTTTCTTTTCACCATGAGCTAACCGGCGGGCTGAAGGCTAAACCCAGATGACCGTACCAGGAGGCGGAGTGAAGAAAACAGTTGATGAACTGATGACAAAGTGAAGAAGGCTACCGATACCGCAGTTGAGCAGGGAGTCTATGAAGTGCAGGTAGCCGATGAGAACGATGACACAGCAACAATGGTAAATCGCTTCACTGTATTAAGAGCGTACTTGACCACGTCAGTAGCTGAAATCGAAATGCCCGCCTGCCATCTCCTCGACTCCCACAAGCAACCCGCCAACTGAAGTAGTCCAGTTGTTGCCCAGAGAATCGCTAACAAGGTATACTATGGCAACGAGGTATAACTATGACAATGAAAGACATTACCAGCAGTGTGGAAGCCACTGAAGCCGAAGCTGAAAAGATACTCGAAGAGGCCAAGGCCAGGGCTAATGAAATTCTCCTTAAGAGTAGAGAAGATGCCAGGAAAATCGTTTCCTCCGATTTGCCTATGGCTGAAGTCAAAACGGAGTGCGACGGGATTATTAATAAGGCTAATATGCAGGCCGAGGAGAAAATTGCAGATTCTGTGAGAAAGGCCTCCGAAATTGGTGCCAATGCCGACAAGAAGGTAGCAGAAATCGTGGATCTAATAGTAAGTATCATCATAGGGGCAAAGGCAGCATGATACCTTTAGTCCTCAATTCTCCTGAGCCTATGCTCAAAGTCAGGATAGTGACTGCCAAGGACTATTCAAATACGGCTTTGAAAACTCTACATAGAGTTGGGGTGCTTCATGTTGAGCAAAGTGCGGAGTTGAGACCTATAGATAGAGAAGCTATCGAACATGAAAGAAGAGAGGTTGAGGAGCTATTAACAGCTATAGACGATGTATTGGCTTACATACCAAAGGGAGAGCGGGTGCCTCTGGGAGAGGATATTGAGGTCATATACACTAGACCCTTTGACGAGACCGATAGCGAGGTCAGAAGACTGTGTACCAAGCTCAGCAATATGCACCAGAGAGCTGCCAAACTCAGCGAGGAGGTTAAGGAGCTAACAGAACTAAGCAAGTATCTTGGACCTCTTGAGCAGCAGACTGATATTAGATTGAAAGACCTTAGTTTTTCTGGAAGCTACCTCTTTTCAAAGATTTTTGTGCTTACCAATGAAGCCTACGAAACCTTACATCGTAAGCTTGAGAATTTCCTATTTGGCAGCATCGTAGCCACAACAGAAAACGAGACTATTCTCTATGCAATTGCCAAGGTCGCAGACCAAGGAATTATAGAGTCCACGATCAAGGATGGTGGAGGCAAAACTCTGCAGATACATGGTGAAGATCTGACCCTGAAGGAATTCCTCAAAGTAGTTGGTGACAGGATTCATGGCCTTGGAGAGGGCTTGACAG
>CAZYLE010000065.1:1512-8193 GCA_964648675.1 uncultured Dehalococcoidales bacterium | reverse complement strand
GCTTAAGCTTGCCCCCAGGGGGAGGCTGTGCTAGAATTGCGACAGGGCTAGTCAGAAGCGGCTAGCCCTTTAGGTGTTTCGATGAACTTAGCTTGCTTATTTCCTGTAATCAATGACATGCCTGGCTATCGGCTGCTTCTCGAGGAGATAAGACGGGGCGGTGAACAAAAGGTTGTGGTGCTTGATGCTGCCAGGCCCCTTCTACTATCTGCACTCCACGGTGAACTGGGGTTACCTATCCTTGCGATTACGCCGCACCCCGACCAGGCGAAGCATCTTCACGACCAGCTTCAATGCTGGTCTGGTGACGCCTTAATAGAGTTCTTCCCTGAGCCTGACTGCCTTCCCTATGAGCGTGTCTCCTCTGAGCCAGCCACAGTTCAGCAGCGGATTAGGGCCCTCTCCATTTTTAACTCCAATGGTAAAGCCCCGCTTGTAGTCGCTTCAGCCCGTGCAGTAGCTCATAAGACCCTCTCCCCTGCCGATTTCCACTCTGCCTCGCATGTAATCAGGAAGGGAATGAATGTCGAACTGGAAAAACTGCTCGCTGGGTGGAGTGATATAGGCTATGAATGGGAGAACATGGTACAGGTGCCGGGAAGCTTTAGCCGTCGCGGTGGCATCATTGATGTCTATCCGCCATCTAGCGACCTGCCAGCCAGGATCGAGCTGTTCGGCAACGCGGTGGAGAGTATACGCCTCTTCGATCCATTGAGCCAGCGTTCGGTGAGGCTGGTGGATTCAATCGCTATCGTCCCGCCGAGGGAAGCCCTTTTTCCGCACAAGGGGCTAAAGATTGAAGAATTGCTGCATCAACTTGACCTCTCGACTTGTAACTTTGAAGCGCATGAAACGTTTGAACAGGATGTGGAAAGACTGTTGGGCGGCGAGCATGTCGAGGGGCGTGAGTTCTACACCCCCTTGTTTAGCAGCGGTAGTCTCTTGGATTATCTGCCACAAAGCGCTCTTCTCATCCTTGACCAGCCTGCCGAAATCGGCCAAGCATTGGAGGAACTGGATGCACAGGCAAGTCAGATTAGGCGAGAGCAGATAGGGCGAGGGGAGCTTCCCGGGGGTTTCCCTACCCCATATCTTACCTGGGGGGAGCTTTCGCCTCGAATACAGAAAATGGGGCGGCGCCTATCCCTCTTATCATGGCAAGGGGGACCATCTGAGCCTTTGATCGCCTTCACTTCTGCGCCTGCCTATGGCGGAAGGCTGGAAGCGTTCCTCAAAGATGCCAAAGAATTGGTCAAGAAGAAGCGGCGCATTGCCATCGTATCCCGTCAGGCGAGAAGGCTCTCCGAGCTCCTGGAGGGAGAGGATATCATTGCCCCACCGCTTTCACAGATCGAGGAGCTGCCTCCAGAAGGCGCTATTGCCCTGGTTGAGGGCTCTCTGTCTCAGGGATGGGTAATGGGCCCGCTTACCCTTTTTACCGATACCGAGATCTTCGGCTTCACTAAGAAAAGGCGGTATATAAAGCGGCACCCGATACACAAAGCAGGAGTTCTCTCCGAGATAGCGGTGGGCGACTATGTGGTTCACATCGATCATGGCATCGCCAGGTTCGGTGGGACCAGGATGATGACTGCAGGTGAAGCGGAGCGGGAATACTTGATTCTAGAGTATGCTGCTGGTGATAGGCTATATGTGCCCACAGACCAGGTGGATAGGGTTGGTCGCTATATCGGGCCCAGCGCCCAGCCGCCAGCTTTGAGCCGGTTGGGCACCCAAGAGTGGACAAGGGCTAAGCAGCGGGTGAAGCAGAGGGCGGGAGAGCTGGTCAAAGAGTTGCTAGACCTTTATGCATTGAGGGAGGTCGTCCCCGGTTTTGCCTTCTCAGCCGACACCACCTGGCAGGGGGAACTGGAGGCATCTTTCCCGTATGTGGAGACGCCAGACCAGATTAAGGCGACTTTACAGATAAAAGAAGACATGGAAAAGGCCAAGCCGATGGATAGGTTGGTTTGCGGCGACGTGGGCTATGGCAAGACTGAGTTAGCTATAAGAGCAGCCTTCAAGGCGGTAATGGATGGCGCTCAGGTGGCGATGCTCGTGCCGACAACTGTGCTTGCCCAGCAGCACTTCCAAACCTTCACCGAGCGCATGAGCGTCTTTCCGGTAAATGTTGAGATGCTGAGTCGCTTTCGCTCGGAGCGAGAGCAGCAGGAGGTCATCGACGGGCTGAGGAGGGGGACCGTCGACATCGTTGTTGGCACCCATCGCCTGCTGCAAAAAGATGTTGGCTTCAAGAACCTGGAGCTGGTTATAGTTGACGAGGAGCAGAGGTTTGGCGTTGCCCACAAAGAGCATCTAAAACAGATGAGAAAAGAGGTCGATGTCCTGACGCTAACAGCAACACCCATCCCCCGCACCCTTCATATGGCGCTCTCCGGGGTGAGGGATATGAGCACTATGGAGACCCCTCCAGAGGAGCGCTTGCCGATAAAGACCTATGTCGCCGAACATGATGAGCGATTGATCCGAGAGGCAATCATCAGGGAGCTTGACCGCGGTGGTCAGGTTTTCTTCGTCCACAATCGAGTACAGAGCATTTACCGGGTTGCGTCTCAGCTTGCTGAACTTGTCCCGGAGGCGGAGATCGCTGTCGCTCATGGACAGATGGCCGAAGAGCAGCTTGAATCGGTGATGCTCGAATTCTCTCAAGGTAGGATCGATATTCTGGTCTCGACTACCATAATTGAATCGGGACTTGATATACCCAATGTGAACACCCTCATCGTCAATGATGCCGACAAGCTGGGTCTTGGCCAGCTTTATCAACTGAGGGGAAGGGTGGGACGGAGTGCCAATCGGGCATACGCCTATTTCCTGTATGGCAAAGGGAAAGTTCTCACCCCGCGAGCCAAAAGGCGCCTTGAGACTATTTTCCAGGCCACGGAACTTGGTGCTGGCTTCCACATCGCCATGAGGGATCTGGAGATTAGGGGTGCTGGCAACCTTCTTGGGGCGGAGCAGAGTGGGCATATCGGTGCTGTGGGCTTCGACCTCTATTGCCGTCTCCTTCAGGAGGCTGTGGAGGAGGTGAGGGTAGAGGGAGTTAAGAGCACTCCTATGCCTCAATCACCAACCATAGACCTGCCCCTACGCGCCCACATCCCTCAGGGGTATGTCTCAGACCTGGACACCAGGCTCACCATCTACCAGCGGCTGGCAAAGCTTACCTCCACAAGGCAGGTAAATGAGATGGCGGAGGAGCTTGCAGATAGATTCGGACCAATACCACGTCAGGTGGAGAATCTCCTTTATGCTGTCAGGCTGAAAATCATGGCAATGGAAGCAGGCGTTGAATCCATCGCTACTGAGGATGGGCAGATTATCCTGACAATGGTCGAGGACAGGAAGGTCGATAAAGGGCTTTTTGTTAATGATGATGGGATAAAGGTGGGGACGAGCCAGGTGCGCCTGAACCGGAAGTATCTAAGCTCACGATGGAAAGAGACGCTGGAGAAGGTGCTGAAGGAACTTAGGTGATTTTTGTTCCTTTAGCGTGAGCTTCAGGGTCAATCATGGTTGTCAGTCTAAGCCCTGATAAAAGAGAGACACTGCCATGTCATTGCGAGGCACGAAGTGCCGAAGCAATCTAACTTCTTCTCTCTATCCCGCAGAGATTGCCTCGCAATGACAGGAGCGCTTCGGCTCTTAATGACCATGAGAGTTGGCGAGGCTGAAACTTCAGTCTACTAAACGAACCCGAATTGTTGAAATCTATTGACAAAAGTGGATAAGTATGGTTAAGATAATTCAAAACATAAGAAAGGGGGGAGAATGAGTCGTAAAAAGCTATTGATAGGTGTTGTTGCCTTATTAGTGGTTAGTTTGGCATTGGTTGGGGTTGCTTGTTGCGGGGAAGCTGCACCTACGCCTACCCCTACACCCACACCCACGCCTGTAGCAACCGAGACAGCAACGCCGACGGAAACGCCGACGGTGGGAGAGGCGCCCACCCTTGCTGTGGGGGATACGTGGACCTATAGTGTGGCTTATGAGGGTGACACAAACACAATGACTCAAACAGTTAGCGCGGTTGGTGCGGATAGCTACACTGTTGATGTAACCTATGACGCAGACTTGCAGCGCTCGGCCTTTGGGCTGGATGTAGCCGTCGGTGGCATTGAAATTACTTTAAGCAAGGACAATTTAGATCCGATGGAGCAGGTAATTCAAATCACAGCCCCAATCTCCACCGAGGCGACTTATACTTACGTTTATACCTATCCAGCGGCTAAGTGGCCGCTAGCGGTGGGCAATGAGTGGAGTTTTAAGTTGACCACGAAGACGGCGCTGGGTACGGACACCTTTGATAGGACTGTTAAGGTGGAGGCGGAGGAAGACGTCACCGTTGGTGCGGAGACATTTAGCTGCTTCAAGATAGTTACCAGTGAGGGCGGCGAGGTCGTTAAGACGGAGTGGTTTTCGGAGGATGTTAAGAACTTTGTAAAAGTAGTGGACGCCGCAACCTACGCAGCTGAAGAGACCTGGGAGCTTACGTCCTATTAGGTCGCAACTTAGAAAGCATAATAAGTATTCGCTAGACGGAGTATGACGAGTCGCAAAGATATTGTATTGCTGTAGCAGTTGACGTGTTTATGGCAGTTATGTTACAATCTGGCGAGATAGTACTTTAAAAGTATATCGTAAGTTTGTACGCAGCGAAGTCCGACGAGTCGGATATTAGGCGAGAAAAGGCTGCGAACAGGAGTAGTAGCCCTTAAGCGAGGCTCAGAGAGTCGGGTTAGGTGTGAGCCGATGCCAGCGCAGAGGGTGAATGGGCTTGGGAGCCGCAAACCGAAACCCCAAAGGATTGGGTGAGTAGGCTTTGACGGAGGGACACCGTTATCATAGTCCAGGCTATATTAAGGTGGGGGGAACATCACCTTTGTAGCTGATGAAAGAGATGGTCTTTTCCCTTCCTCCTTTGATGGGAGAAGGCCAAGAAGGGTGGCAACGCGGAATAAACCCCGCCCCTTCAGTGGGGCGGGGTTTTATTTTTGTCTGGTCGGTGGGGAAAGCCAGTACTGGTTTGAAAAAAGAAAGGGGGTGAGATAACGAATAGCCGTGTAAGGTGGTTTAGCAATTAGCTCAAAAAAGTAAAAGGAGGTAAAAATGGAGAGAACAATGTACTTTCTTGATCAAAAGGACATGCCGACTCGCTGGTACAATATTCAGGCTGATTTGCCCGAGCCGCTGCCGCCGGTGCTCCATCCTGGTACAGGTAAGCCGGTGGGACCCGCTGACCTGGCGCCCCTCTTTCCTATGGAGCTTATCAAGCAGGAGGTAAGTCAGGAGCGCTACATTGAAATCCCTGAGGAGGTGCAGGCTATTTACCGCACCTGGAGGCCAACAGTATTGCATCGGGCGTACCGGCTGGAGAAGGCTTTGGATACACCAGCCAAAATCTTCTACAAGTATGAAGGGACAAGCCAGGCGGGGAGTCATAAGCCTAACACTGCCGTCGCTCAGTGCTATTACAGCAAAAAGGAGGGCGTCAAACGCATAGCCACCGAGACAGGTGCTGGACAGTGGGGAAGCGCCCTGAGCATGGCTGGTGCCATGTTCGGTATTGAGATAAAGGTGTATATGGTCAAAATCAGTTACAACCAGAAGCCATATCGCCGCATCCTGATGGAGGCATGGGGAGCCAAGTGTGTGGCTAGCCCCAGCGAGGACACCGAAGTAGGACGCCGCATCCTTAGGGAGGATCCCCAGTGCCCCGGGAGCCTGGGAATCGCCATCAGTGAGGCGGTGGAAGATGCCGCTGGCCGGGACGACACCAAGTACTCGCTGGGAAGCGTCCTGAATCATGTCCTGCTACATCAGACCATCATAGGGGAGGAGGCCAGGAAGCAGATGGAGATGGCGGATGCCTATCCCGATATTATCGTAGGCAACATTGGTGGCGGGTCAAACTTCGCCGGGCAATTCTTGCCCTGGATTAGAGACAAAATCAGCGGAGCCAAACCGAACCTGCGCATCGTCTGTGTCGAGCCTACCGCTGCCCCCAGCCTGACCAAGGGCCCTTATGCTTATGACTTTGGCGATGTAGCTGGTCTGACCCCACTCTTGAAGATGTACACCTTGGGGCATACCTTTATCCCATCCCCGATTCACGCTGGGGGATTGCGCTACCATGGAATGGCGCCAATCATCTGCCACCTTTATAATCTGGGTTTAGTCGAAGCCGTAGCGGAGCCTCAGGTAGCAACCTTTGCGGCAGGGGTGCAGTTTGCCCGGACTGAGGGCATTATCTCCGCTCCTGAGCCGTGCCACAATATTAAGGTAACTATTGATGAAGCCCTTCGTTGCAAGGAGGCAGGTGAAGCAAAAACCATCCTGATAGCTCACAGCGGGCATGGGTATCTGGATCTTGCAGCCTATGACGCTTACCTGTCGGGCAAGCTTGAGGACTATGCGTATCCCGCGGAGAAGGTGAAGGAAGCGCTGACACATTTGCCGAAGGTGCCCTCAGCCTAGACGAGAGAGGAGTCTGTACTTTACAGATGCTTTACAATCGATAGTGTATAATAGGCTCGAGGTAACTCATGACTGGAATCAGAGTCTTTGTTGCGGTCTTGATTCTGGTACTGGGTCTGGCCGTTGCTGGCTGCCCTGGTTCAGCAACCAGCGCACCCACACCCACTCCATCGCCCACCGCCT
>CAZYLE010000065.1:854-1502 GCA_964648675.1 uncultured Dehalococcoidales bacterium | reverse complement strand
CCATTGTTGTGGGGGCGGTGGGCTATAACATCTTCCTTCAACCGGTTCCCGAAGAGAAGGCAGGCTCTGGGGTGATAATCGATGATCGGGGTTACATTGTTACTAATAACCACGTTATCGAAGGAGCAGAAAGCATAGCAGTCACCATCCCCGATGGTAGGACTTATGATGCTACTATCGTTGGAACAGACCCCCTGACCGACCTGGCAGTAATAAAGATCGAAGGTGATGACCTGCTGGCTGTCGCCTTTGGTGACTCGGACAATCTAGTCGTTGGCGAGTGGGTGGTGGCTATCGGCAATGCCTTGGCGCTGTCTGGTGGCCCCACGGTCACGGTGGGGGTAATAAGTGCCACGGGACGCACCATCCAGGAAGAGAGCGGGGTGACCCTGTATGATGTTATCCAGACCGATGCCGCCATAAACCCGGGCAACAGTGGCGGGCCGTTGATCAATCTCAATGGGGAGGTCGTGGGCATCAACACCGCCAAGGTAACCTCTGTCGAGGTTTCGGGCGTTGGCTTTGCCATAAGCTCCAACACCGCCAGAGTGGTGGCCGAGGAGCTCATTGAAGAGGGACATGTTACCCGACCCTACCTTGGCATTTCGATTGTCACGGTCACCCCGACCATTGCTCGGAGCTACGGTC
>CAZYLE010000065.1:0-844 GCA_964648675.1 uncultured Dehalococcoidales bacterium | reverse complement strand
ATGGTCTCTTATGTGGCAAGTGGCAGCCCGGCTTATCACGCCGGGCTCAGGCTGGGTGATGTCATCGTTCGCTTTGATGGCGAGCCGATAACCACTGCTGATGATGCGGTGCTGGCGATACGCGCCCATGAAATTGGCGATAGGGTAGATATCACCTATCTTAGCGGCAGCAGCCAGCGCACCATCTCAGTCACCCTGATTGAGAGGCCAGAAGACTAGCCAGCGCGGGCAGTCCGCTTTACTCCGAATATCATTTCCTCGTAGGCGATCTTGTGGCTTTCCTGGTAGGCGTCTGTGGGGATGCCTTCGCTGAGCTCATGGGAGAGGGTCTCCTGCTTGATATAAGGGGCAAACCCGCTTATCACTCGCTTTAGCGCTTCGCCACCCTGGTAGTGGGTTATGATGTAGTCGGCGATGTCGAAGCCGGCCTTCTTGCGCATCGTCTGCAGGCGATGCACGATCTCACGGGCAGTCCCCTCGTCGGCGAGCTCTGGGGTTATGATCATGTCGATATTGACCACAGGGCCCACCGTTTCGGCGGTGGCTTCTGCCGGAGGAGGTCTGACGGTCACCTCCACATCCTTTACATTAAGCTCCTCCACAATCTGGCTTTTCACCCGCTCGATCCCTTGGCTCTCGCCTTCTGACCTAACTTCAATCGATACCTTGGCCAGAGGTTGGCGAACCTTGATGCCGGCCTTGCTCCTTGCCGCTCTGCCGAGGCTGGAAACCTTCATGGCCAGATGGATATCTTCAGTCAACTGTTGGTCAACCTTGCCCGGGTCGGCAACGGGGAACTCGGCGAGATGCACGCTCTCAGGCTCGTCGGGATAAAAGGAGCGGA